>NZ_JAIWJZ010000156.1:0-15448 GCF_020216105.1 Enterobacter sp. K16B | reverse complement strand
AAAAAAAATCGGACAGTTCGGTGGGCACACAGAAACAAATTGGGTTTCAGACCATTAAACAGCCTGACTCAGCGCGACGGGAATAATGTAGTCGCTGACAACCACTAAGGCCATCAGCAAGAGGAGATAGCCTTAGGAGTTGTTCCTGGATGACAGGGAATTGAGCCAGTATCTACTGGGTGTGTCCAAGGCGAATGTCCTCTTAGCGTAATCGTGCGCGCATGTTACGCCAGCTATAACTGTGGCGTCAACACGCAACGGAACGCTGAAGGGCATTAATTGACCTTCAACGTATAAGGTTAGCAGATTATTACAAAATAATGATATTTTTCTGAATGTTACACAGTTTCCAGCTTCGCGTAGGCTGCCACCAGCCATTTGATTCCCTGCCCCTGGAACGCCACCTGCAGGCGGCTGTGCTCACCGCTGCCTTCCAGATTCACAATGGTCCCTTCGCCAAACTTAGAATGGCGCACGCGCTGGCCCAGCTTGTAGCCGGTGTCGGTTTCTGCCATAGGCGATCCCATCCGCTGATGGCTGACCGGACGGCTGATGCTGGCACGCAGACGCACCTCTTCCACGCACTCCTCCGGCAGTTCACCGATAAAGCGCGACGGACGGTGATAGACCTCTTTACCATACAGGCGGCGGGTTTCGGCGTAGGTCAGCGTCAGCTTTTGCATCGCTCGCGTCACGCCGACATAGGCCAGACGACGCTCCTCTTCCAGGCGTCCGCCTTCATCCAGCGACATCTGGCTCGGGAACATCCCCTCTTCCATACCGACGATAAACACCTGCGGGAACTCCAGACCTTTGGCGGAGTGCAGGGTCATCAGCTGAACCGCATCCTGCCAGGTGTCCGCCTGCCCTTCGCCCGCTTCCAGCGCAGCGTGAGAGAGGAACGCCTGCAGCGGCATCAGGTCTTCATCTTCTTCGTTGTAGCTGAACTGGCGCGTTGCCGTCACCAGCTCCTCTAAGTTCTCGATACGGGTCTGGCCTTTCTCGCCTTTTTCCTGCTCGTACATGGTGCGCAGGCCGGAGTCTTTGATCACCCGGTCGGTCTGCACGTGCAGCGGCATGTCGGCCGTTTCCTGCGCCAGCGCGTCAATCAGCTCGAGGAAACGCTGCAGGGCGCTGGCAGCGCGGCCGGCAAGGGCTTTTTCCTGCAACAGCTCACGGCACGCCTGCCAGAGTGTCAGCTGGCGATCGCGCGAGGCCTGGCGCACCACGTCCAGCGTGCGGTCACCAATGCCACGGGTTGGCGTGTTGACCACGCGCTCAAACGCCGCGTCGTCGTTACGGTTGGCAATCAGGCGCAAATACGAGAGCGCGTCTTTGATTTCCTGACGTTCGAAGAAGCGCATACCGCCGTAAATGCGGTATGGCATCCCCACCTGCAGCAGCGCCTCTTCCAGCACGCGCGACTGGGCGTTGCTGCGATAGAGAATGGCACACTGTTCCAGCGCGCCACCGTTGTCCTGCCAGGTTTTAATGCGGTTCACCACGAAGCGGGCTTCATCGAGTTCGTTGAAGGCGCAGTAAATCGAAATCGGTTCGCCATCGACGCCGTCGGTCCACAGTTTTTTCCCCAGACGCCCGTTGTTGTTTTCAATCAGGGCGTTGGCCGCGCTCAGGATATTGCTGGTTGAGCGGTAGTTCTGCTCCAGACGGATGGTCTGTGCGCCCGGGAAGTCATTGAGGAAGCGCTGGATATTCTCTACCTGCGCTCCGCGCCAGCCGTAGATTGACTGGTCGTCATCACCCACGATCATCACCTTCCCGGTATCGCCGGCCAGCAGGCGGATCCACGCGTACTGGATGTTGTTGGTATCCTGGAATTCGTCCACCAGAATATTGGTGAAGCGTTCGCGGTAGTGCTGCAGGATATGCGGTTTGTTGAGCCACAGCTCGTGGGCGCGCAGCAGCAGCTCGGCGAAATCCACCAGGCCGGCGCGATCGCACGCTTCCTGATAGGCCTTATAGACGTTCTGCCAGGTCTGCTCGACCGGGTTGCCAAAGCTCTGAATGTGGTGCGGGCGCAACCCTTCGTCTTTCTGGCCGTTGATGTACCACATCGCCTGACGCGGTGGCCACTGCTTCTCGTCAAGGTTCATCGCCTTAATCAGGCGTTTGAGAAGACGGAGCTGGTCTTCGCTGTCGAGGATCTGGAAATCCTGCGGCAGATTGGCATCCATATGGTGCGCGCGCAGCAGACGGTGCGCCAGGCCGTGGAAGGTGCCGACCCACATGCCGCCCTGGCTGGTGCCCATCAGCTGGGCGATACGGTGGCGCATCTCCGCCGCCGCCTTGTTGGTAAACGTGACCGCCATGATGGAGTACGGCGAGCAGTTCTCCACGCTCTGCAGCCAGGCGATACGGTGAACCAATACGCGTGTCTTACCACTGCCCGCCCCCGCCAGCACCAGCAGGTTAGTGCGCGAGGCGGCAACCGCGTCACGCTGTTTGTCATTAAGGCTGTCGAGCAGGTAAGAAACGTCCATTGGCACCGTCACGTCATGTCGGGCAGGCGAATAGCGTTCGCCAAAACCCTGTTAATTTATACAGAACAATTGATGATTATATCAGCGTCGTGAGGGATGCCAACCGCGAAATTTCCAGGTGTGGCAGAAGACGGCTATCGGAGGCGATCATCAGGTCGGCGTTTTCCGGCTTGATCCAGCAGGCCTGCATGCCGCAGCGGATGGCTCCGGCCACGTCTGTGGTCAGGTCATCCCCCACGTGCAGGATCTGACCCAGCGGCAGGTTCAGCTTTTCCGCCGCCAGATGGTACATATCGTTAAACGGCTTCGCGCGCCCGTGGGGGCCCGCACGCAGCACAAATTCAAAGTAATCACTCAGGCCAAACAGCTCCGGCTGGGCATTGCCGTTGGTGATCGCCACCAGCGGCCATTTTTCGGCAAGGGCAGTCAGCGTGTCGTGGGTCTCCTGCGGCACGTCGATACGGCTGCGCCATTTGGCGAAGTGTTCCATTGCCGCTTCAGCCCCAATGGCCGCATCCTGTACGCTGAGCCCCGCGTTGAGCATCGCCTGCTCAACCGCGCGGCGACGCCATTCGGTCACGTCGTGGTAAATCTCCGGCTCGGTCTCCCGCAGGGACTGACGCAGCTTCTGGAAGTCCTTGTTCTGTATCGTCTTCAGCGCCGGATGGTAGTTCTGGACAAACGCCAGCGACTCCTGCTCGGTACGCAGGATCACGTCGCGGTTGTCATAAAGGGTGTCATCAAGGTCAAACGTCAGGGCGGAGATCTGACCGAGTGGGCGGTAAAAACGCATTATTTCCCCCGTTTGGCGCGTGGATGCGCCGCGTCGTACACCGAGGCAAGGTGTTGAAAGTCTAAGTGAGTATAAATTTGAGTGGTCGACAGATTCGCGTGGCCGAGCAGTTCCTGCACGCCGCGCAGATCGCCGCTCGACTCAAGCATGTGTGTCGCAAAGGAGTGGCGCAGCTTGTGCGGGTGAACGTGGCTGTTAAGCCCTTGCTTAATGCCCCACTCCGCAAAGCGCTTCTGCACGTTCCGCGCCGAGATCCGCTTGCCGAGTTTCGACAGGAACAGCGCATCCTCTTCTGCGCCAAACAGCCCGCGCAGATCCAGCCAGTGCTCAATCCAGGAGACCGCATTGCGGCCAATCGGCAGGCGGCGCTCTTTGCTGCCCTTGCCCATCACCCACACTTCGCCGGTCTCCAGGTCGAGATGTTTTACATCAAGGTTAACCAGCTCCGAGAGACGTAGCCCGGCACCGTACATCACCTCCAGCATCGCGCGGTCGCGCACGGCCAGCGGATCGTTCAGATCGATATCCAGCAGGCGGTTGACGTCGTCAACGTCGATATTTTTCGGCAGATGGCGCGGAGCTTTCGGCGTGGCGATCCCTTTTGCCGGGTTGGCTTTTAAGCCTCCCTGGCTGACCAGCCAGTCGAAGAAACTGCGCAGGGCGGAGAGCCTCAACGCCAGACTTGCGGGACTGAGATTTTTTTTACGGCTACGCACAACGAACCCGCGTACCGTCGCAGCATCACATTGTTGCCAGCTTTTCAGGCCGATCTCGTCGGCAATCTGCATGATGGCATCAAGCTGACGCTGATAGTTGAGCAGGGTAATAGGGCTAAGCTGACGCTCCACGCCCAGATAGCGCAGAAAGCGGGAGACGTCTGTGGCGAGCAATCCGTCCATCATACGCGCTCAATCCAGCGCTCCAGCAGCTCAGGCAGCATCAGGGCAATCTCCTGCAGCAGGTGCGTGGCCTGCCCGCGCTCGTAGTGATGCGCGTCGCGGCTGGTAAATAAGATGACCCCCAGATCGCCATCGCGCCCCATCAGAGACATCGCTACCGAACCAATCGCTTTGGCCTCCGGCAATACCACCAGCAGTTCGGGTCCGTTCAGCGGTCCCAGATAGTGATGCTCATGACCCAGACGCTGAATGCGCAGCGGTTCAAACGCCTGACGGCTGAGTGCCAGATGGGTAAATCCCGACGGCGCGCCAATGCGCCAGCGGTCAGGGAAAAGACGGATCGTTGCGCCCGCCAGCCCAAGCTCGCGCGCCCAGCGATGGAAGCGGCTGAGGAACTCTTCGAGGCTGTGCGCCGACGCCAGACGCGCCTGCAGATGGAGCAGACGGTAGAACAGACTTTCGTTTGTACTCGCCTGTTCCATCAGCAGCGTCATGTTCTCTTCAAGCTGATTGATGTGGTTGCGCGAGCGCGCCATATGCCATTCGACCAGCGACACGGTTCCGCGAACCGGATGTGGCACGCGCATCTCTTCGACGACGCGTGCATTGCGAATAAAAAACTCAGGATTGCGCAGCAGATAATCAACAACAGCCCTGTCGTCCAGTTCCGTCACTGTTTCCTGCAGTTCTTCCCCTGGTTGTTTCATAGATGGATAAACCCGTCATAGACATGTGCCGCCGGGCCAGTCATATACAGTGGATGACCCGGTCCTTTCCAGGCGATATCAAGCCGACCGCCTGGTAACTCCACGCGCACCTCTTCTGCCAGTAACCCCTGAGAGATGCCCACGGCCACCGCCGCACAGGCGCCGCTTCCGCAGGCCTGCGTCTCGCCCGCGCCGCGCTCGTAAACCCGCAGACGGATGTGCTCGCGTTTCACCACCTGCATAAAACCGATGTTCGCGCGCTCCGGGAAACGTTCGTGGCTCTCCAGCACCGGGCCGAGGGTTTCGACGGCGGCCGTTTCCACATCATCAACCTGAATCACGCAGTGCGGGTTACCCATTGAGACGACGCCGCACAATACTGTCTGCTCGGCCGCACGCATAATATAGGTCTTTTCCGCTTTGTTTGCGCGAAACGGCACGACGGAAGGCTCGAAGTTTGGCTCGCCCATGTTCACCCGCACCAGCTCATCATCGGTGACGCTGAGCACCATACGACCATTGGCCGTACTGACGCGAATATCACGCTTGTTGGTCAGCCCTTTCAGGCGGACAAAGCGGGCAAAACAGCGCGCGCCGTTGCCGCACTGATTCACTTCGCTGCCATCCGCGTTAAAAATACGGTAGTGGAAATCGAGGTCGGGATCGTACGGTGGTTCAACCACCAGCAGTTGATCGAACCCCACGCCCAGATGCCGATCCGCCAGGCGGCGGATCAATTCCGGGGAGAAAAACACATTCTGCGTTACCGCGTCGACGACCATAAAATCGTTGCCAAGGCCATGCATTTTAGAGAACTGCATCATTTGCTCCATTGCGCGGGTACAGAACGTTGTCGTCAGAGATTAACCTGAGTCGGGCCGCCGTTGTTGCCACGATCGTTAGTATCTGGCGTAGAGGACTCAATGCCGCTGTTCACCGGTTTCGTCGGCGGTGGTGCGGTTTTATCCGCTGGCGGGAAGTACAGCGGTCCCTTTAGTCCACAGCCAGTCAGGCTAAACAGCGTGATGAGAACGGCAAGCGTTCGGAAAGCGTTTTTCATTATAAAGTTGCCCGTAAGTTCAAATCTGTTTCTATCATCGCAGGAGAAGACACAAAAGCAAGAGTTTGCCGCTTTCCTGCAACGGGATTTATTTAGGGTTATACTGCCGGCATCACGAAAAACAGGAACAAAACCATGAACGACAGTGAATTCCATCGCCTTGCCGACAGCCTGTGGATGACCATTGAAGAGCGTCTTGACGACTGGGACGGCGACAGCGATATCGATTGTGAAATCAACGGCGGTATTCTGACCCTGAGCTTCGAAAATGGCAGCAAAATTATTATTAACCGCCAGGAGCCGCTTCACCAGGTATGGCTGGCGGCCAGACAGGGCGGCTATCACTTCGATCTGAAAGACGGGGAGTGGGTTTGCGACCGCAGCGGCGTACCGTTCTGGGATCTGCTGGAACAGGCGGCGACCGCGCAGGCGGGCGAAGACGTGCGTTTCAGGTAGTTTTGTTGCCGGGTGGCGCTGCGCTTACCCGGCCTACGGCGTCGAGCTGTTGTAGGCCCGGTAAGGCGTAGCCGCCACCGGGCAAGCGAAAAGGCTCAGGAAAAATATTGCTGCAACAGCGGCGCGGTGTCCTGATTGGCAGGGGCGGCAGGCGTTACGGTCTGAGTCCGGAACGGAATCACCTGCGCACGGCCATCGACGTTCACAATCTGGTAGAACTGCGGCAGGTTAAAGTTGATAAAGCTTGAGCCGTAGGTGAACCGGTCATGCGAAGAGGAGTAGAAGCGGCTGACGTCGCGCACCAGCTCCTCTTTACTGCCTTCACAGTGGTGATAAACCTCGGCGCGGTTGGTCTCATCCAGAATGTAGATGTTGAAACCAGCATCATCGCCCGACTCTTCAAAGAAGAACTGAATAATCCCTTCACTGGCAAAACCATCCACCACCTGCGGCAGCTTAACGTGGTTGGTTTCCACCTGTACCGACAGACCATGCAGTTTGTTGTGCGAAATCGCCCCATAGAACTCGATGGCGTTTTCCAGCTTCTGTACTGACACATTGAGACGTTCGAAGAACAGGCCCCAGGTCTGGCCGGAAACGCGCAGCGCTTTAAAGCGGCCGGTTTCCTGACGGGTACTGGAGAGACGCAGCTCAATACATTCCGAGACCAGCTGCTGCACGCGGGTACGAATCAACCCACGCAGATGCTGGCTGTAGCAGAACACTTCCACGCTGTCCGGCGGCGCGGCATCCTGGTGCATCTTGCCGAGAATGGTTTTCAGCGCTTCGATCATCGCCTGCTCGCCGTTGAAGTGCAGGGTACGCACTTCGTTCCACGAGTTGCGGTACAGCAGATCCACGCTACCCACCAGGCAGTTTTGCTGCTCGCCAAAGCTAAAGACGTCCAGCTTGCGGAAGTCGAAATGAACCACCTGATTGCGGAAGGCCGCCGTCGGGTCGTATTCCAGGTTAACGATGATCGCCAGATGGCGGATCTCGCACGGGCTGTAGAGCGCTTTCGGCGTGGGTGCAGGCAGGCGCAGCGGGAAGTGGTGGGAGACATCCGCCACCATCTCCTGCAGTTTAGCGAGATCGACCACCTCGTTGCCTTTGATGAACAGGCGCGTGCGTGAGGTCAACAGGCCGTTAAACCAGGCCCAGGCCACCAGCTTGTTCAGGTAGCGGTTATACTCCAGCGGCTGATGGCTAATGATCGAGTCCATGCTGGGGGCACGGTTATACAGATACCACCCGGTGCGGTTCGCGCGGCCCGGCGGAACATAGATAAAGGTCAGGTTCGGTTCTGACAGGTCAGGCGAAATCTGTGGGTTAACCAGGGTCACTTTACCCGGCAGCGCTTCAAACGCGGCGTACAGTTTACGGGTCAATACCCCGATGTCCTGCGGGCTGGCGGAAACGCTGAGGTTGTTACGGCGCGCAAAGCGGATCAGATTACGGTAGCTTTGCATCATCGCATCGAGCAGTTCGTTGTGCGCTTCACGCACCTGATCGATTTTCCAGTTGGCTCGGTTGTCGAGCATGGAGAGACGCTCTTCGCCCCATCCCCACTCTTTCACTAACTGCGTGACCACTTCACGACGCCAGCCGACGCAGGCGCGCTCGCGGCTCAATTTCTCACACACTTTGAGATAGAAACATCGACGCACCAGGTCGAGACGCGTGGTGTCATCAATGGCTTTCAGGTATTCGGTCACGCGCTCCAGCATCATGCAGTAAGCATCCAGCCCGAAGGAGACAATTTCCCCGTCGTGCAGACGCTGCTTGATATCTTTCGCCAGCAGGCGTGGCGTGGGGTATTCCCAGGAATAGGCTTCAAGCAGCAGCGTTTTCAGCACCGCTTTGTACGGTGAGTCGATGCTCTTATAGAGCTGCCAGAGGCTTGCGCCAAAGTACTCTTCGGCTGACAGCGAGCTCAGACCGCCGAGATCCAGCCATTCGTTTGGCGTCAGTACGCCCTGCGCATAAAGCGACATGACGTAATCGTCGTAATGCTCTTCTTCTTCGCACGGGACCATATTCCACAGAATACGCTTCCCGGCCAGGCGCACAGCAGTACGGTAAAATTCATCCAGCAACAGGATGTGCTGGGTCGAGCCGCAGTCCTCACCACCCAGACTGCCGCTTTCGTTATGGCGGAAACGGTTTTCATCAATCAGGAAGAAGCTCACTTCCACGCCGAGCGACGCCGCCCAGCTCTCCAGCAGGCTGCATTTACGCTGCAGCAGCTGACGCTCTTCGTTATCGAGCCAGGATTGATGACAGACCCAGATGTCGAGGTCTGACGAACAGCTTTGCCCTACCGATGAGGTACTCCCCATCGAGTAAACCCCGGTAATCGGCAGTTCACCTTTCGGAGACTCCTGTGGCGGCATGCCGCGGTAGAGTTCCAGTTCGTTGAGATAATGCTGTTGGGTTTCATCAGGCGTGAAGAGGCAAATGCCCTTGGGAACGTTACCGTCAAGGTAGCCAGGCATTAGCGGATGGTGATAGTGCAATAATGTCGGCAGCAGACTGTAAACCTGCTGGAAAGCAGGTCCCATAGCAGCAAGCGCGCGATCCACACGCAGTTGATTTATGGCATCCAGTCTCTGTTTCAGAGTCTCAATATAGAGGTACAAGACGTATCGCCTGATGTTTCCGGGTATCGCATGCTATTCAAAACACGAATAACAGCGGGCCCCGCAGTATTTCAAAAAGATAACCGTTACCCTTTTTCGCCTTATCATTATGCTGGTACCGACGAAAAAATGGTCTAAAACGTGATCAATTTAACACCTTGCCGATTGACCGTAAAGAAAGTTGCGCTACATACAAAGTGTAGCACCGTTCTGTACGTGTAAATTCCTTAATACGGCTGTGGCTGACGAATACGCCGCCTTGTCCCTCTCACTCTTCATCAACCGTAAAACTGCCATCCCAGAGTCAACAATGTTAGGATGGTTGGCGATTGATAATGACGGTAACAAGCATGTTAGACAATGTTTTGAGAATTGCCACACGCCAAAGCCCTCTCGCGCTCTGGCAGGCACATTATGTTAAGCAGCGCCTTGAAGCCTGCCACAGTGGATTGCGCGTCGAGCTGGTGCCGATGGTCACGCGCGGTGATGTGATCCTGGATACGCCACTGGCGAAAGTGGGCGGCAAGGGCCTGTTTGTCAAAGAACTGGAACTGGCATTGCTTGAGAACCGCGCCGATATCGCCGTACATTCGATGAAAGACGTGCCCGTCGAGTTCCCGGAAGGGCTGGGGCTAGTGACCATCTGCGAGCGCGAAGATCCGCGTGATGCGTTTGTCTCTAACCGCTACGACTCGCTCGATGCGCTGCCTGAGGGAAGCGTGGTTGGCACGTCCAGTTTACGTCGCCAGTGTCAGCTGGCGGCGCGTCGTCCCGATCTGATCATTCGCTCGCTGCGCGGTAACGTCGGCACGCGTCTGGGCAAACTGGATAACGGTGATTACGATGCCATTATTCTCGCCGTTGCCGGGCTGAAGCGTCTGGGGCTGGAAGAACGCATTCGCATGGCACTGCCGCCAGAACTGTCGCTGCCGGCCGTTGGCCAGGGTGCCGTCGGCATTGAGTGCCGTCTGGACGATGCGCGTACCCGCAAGCTCCTTGCCCCGCTGAACCATGACGAGACCGCTATCCGCGTAAAAGCCGAGCGTGCGATGAATACCCGCCTCGAAGGGGGGTGCCAGGTGCCGATTGGCAGCTATGCTGAATTGACGAATGGTGAACTGTGGCTGCGCGCGCTGGTCGGCGCTCCGGACGGTTCGCAGATGGTGCGCGGTGAACGTCGTGGTAACGCGCAGGATGCCGAACAGCTTGGCGTCTCGCTGGCAGAAGAGTTACTGGATAACGGCGCCCGCAAAATCCTGGCTGACGTTTATAATGGAGAACCCCCTGCATGAGTATTCTTGTCACCCGCCCTTCTCCCGCAGGAGAGCAATTAGTGAGCCGTCTGCGCGCACTGGGGCAGGTGGCCTGGAGTTTTCCGCTGATTGAATTCTCCCCGGGTCGGGAGCTCTCTGCGCTCGCCGACCAGATGAATACCCTTCAGGACGGTGACCTGCTGTTTGCGTTATCGCAACATGCCGTGGAATTTGCCCACGCGCAGCTGCAACAGCAGGGTCTGCCCTGGCCAACTGCCCCCCGCTATTTCGCGATTGGCCGCACAACAGCACTGGCGCTGCATACCGTAAGCGGCGCGGACGTTCCTTACCCGTTAGATCGGGAAATCAGTGAAGTCTTGCTACAATTACCTGAATTACAAACTATTGCCGGAAAACGTGCGCTGATTTTACGCGGTAACGGCGGACGCGAACTGATTGGTGAAACGCTGCGGGAGCGCGGGGCTAACGTGACGTTCTGCGAATGCTACCAGCGTTGTGCAAAACATTATGACGGTGCACAAGAGGCGATGCGCTGGCATACGCGCGGCATTAATACCCTGGTCGTGACCAGCGGTGAAATGCTGCAGCAGCTCTGGTCACTTGTGCCGCAATGGTATCGTGAAAACTGGTTACTCCACTGTCGGCTTCTGGTCGTCAGTGAGCGTCTGGCGAACCAGGCCCGGGAGCTGGGCTGGCATGATATTCGGATCGCTGATAACGCCGACAACGATGCGCTGCTGCGCGCATTACAATAACTCTCAAATGGGAAGCCATAATGACGGAACACGATAAATCCTCCGCCGTGGTTGAAGAGACCAGGGAGACTGTGGAGACAACGCCACAGCCAGAGACGACTGAGAAAACCGCTGAGAAGAAAAACGGCAGCAACAAAACGAGCCTCACGCTGAGCGCGATTGCCATCGCTATTGCGCTGGCAGCCGGGGTGGGTCTGTACGGTCTGGTAAAACAACAGAGCGCTAACCAGACCTCTACCAGCGATGCGCTGGTGAATCAGCTCAGCGCCCTGCAAAAAGCGCAGGAGACGCAGAAAACTGAACTGGAATCGGTGATTAAACAACAGGCCGCCGCGCTTGCCGAAGCGAACAGCAAACAGGAAGAACTGACCAAACAGCTGGGCGAAGTGCAGCAGAAGGTCGCCACGATCTCCGGTACCGATGCCAAAACCTGGTTGCTCTCGCAGGCTGACTTCCTGGTGAAGCTCGCCGGACGTAAGCTCTGGAGCGATCAGGATGTCACCACTGCCGCTGCGTTGCTGAAAAGCGCCGATGCAAGCCTGGCAGATATGAACGATCCAAGCCTTATCACCGCACGTCGCGCGATCACCGAAGACATCGCCAGCCTCTCTGCCGTCTCGCAGGTGGATTATGACGGCATTATCCTTAAAGTGAATCAGCTTTCGAATCAGATTGATAACCTGCAGTTGGCGGATAATAACGACGACGACTCCCCGATGGATTCCGACGGGACCGAGCTTTCCAGCTCCCTGAGCGAATGGCGCGTGAACCTGCAAAAAAGCTGGCAGAACTTTATGGACAGCTTTATCACGATTCGCCGCCGCGACGAAACCGCGGTCCCGCTGCTGGCGCCGAACCAGGATGTCTATCTGCGCGAAAATATTCGTTCCCGCCTGCTGGTGGCCGCTCAGGCCGTGCCGCGTCATCAGGAAGAGACTTACAAACAGGCCCTGGATAACGTCTCAACGTGGGTACGCGCTTACTACAACACCGATGATGCGACGACCACCGCCTTCCTTGAAGACATTGATAAACTGAGCCAGCAGAACATCACCATGAATGTGCCGGATAAGCTGGCCAGCCAGCCGATTCTGGAAAAACTGATGCAGACTCGCGTACGCAATCTTCTGGCGCAGCCGGGCGTACCGGCAGAGCAGACGGGCGGAGCGGCACCCGCTCCTGCTTCCGCACCGGCGCCTGAAAGCGCGCCGCAAGGAGAGTAACGATGCTAAAAGTCCTCTTACTCTTCGTCCTGCTGATCGCCGGGATCGTGCTGGGGCCGATGCTTGCCGGTCATCAGGGCTACGTCCTGATCCAGACCGATAACTACAACATCGAAACCAGCGTAACGGGCCTGACGATCATTCTGATCCTCGGCGTAGTGGTGCTGTTTGCGCTCGAATGGGTCCTGCGCCGTCTTTTCCGCACCGGTGCCCATACGCGCGGCTGGTTCGTTGGCCGTAAGCGCCGCCGCGCCCGTAAGCAGACCGAACAGGCGCTGCTTAAGCTCGCGGAAGGTGACTATCAGCAGGTTGAAAAGCTGATGTCGAAAAACGCCGACCATGCCGAGCAGCCGGTGGTGAACTACCTGCTTGCTGCCGAAGCGGCGCAGCAGCGCGGTGATGAAGCCCGCGCCAATCAGCATCTGGAACGGGCGGCTGAGCTGGCGCATGGCGACCCGATTCCGGTGGAAATTACGCGCGTACGTCTGCAGCTGGCACGCAATGAGAACCACGCGGCACGCCACGGTATCGACCGCCTGCTGGAAGTCGCGCCACGTCATCCGGAAGTGCTGCGTCTTGCCGAGCAGGCCTATATCCGAACCGGCGCGTGGGGCTCGCTGCTGGACATCATTCCGTCGATGGCGAAGGCCGATGTTGGTGATGATGAGCACCGTGATGAGCTTCAGCGTCTGGCGTGGATTGGCCTGATGGACCAGGCGCGCGCCGATCTCGGCAGCGACGGTCTGAAAACGTGGTGGAAGAACCAGAGCCGTAAAACGCGCCAGCAGGTTCCACTGCAGGTGGCAATGGCGGAACATCTGATTGAATGTGACGATCATGACACCGCCCAGGAGATCCTCCTCGACGGTCTGAAGCGTCAGTACGACGATCGTCTGGTGATGGTGATCCCGCGCCTGAAAACCAACAATCCTGAGCAAGTCGAGAAAGTGCTGCGTCAGCAGATTAAAACCGTCGGCGATCGCCCGCTGCTGTGGAGTACGCTCGGTCAGTCGTTGATGAAGCACGGCGAATGGCAGGAGGCGAGCCTTGCCTTCCGCGCGGCGCTGAAACAGCGTCCGGATGCCTTTGACTATGCGTGGCTTGCCGATACGCTGGACAAGCAGCATAAGCCGGAAGAGGCGGCAGCGATGCGCCGCGATGGATTATTGCTGACGCTGCGAAATAACGGCAGCCAGCAATAAATAAAAAGGAGGCCAGACGGCCTCCTTTTTTTATCGCCTTTCTCCTGCTACATTCTTTACACCCGAATCCGCAAACGAACCCGCCAATGTAACGATGTCTTTTCATTAACCTTTTTTCACACACGCGCATTTTCTGCAGCGTGGATTAAATCGTTTTTGAAAGGAAATCGTCATGAACTCGCTTATGTATGCGCTTATTGAAGCGCTACGCTGCCATCGCTGGCTGCGCCTGCTTGCCTGTGCCTTTATTTTTTCTTCGCTGGGGAATGGGTTAACCCAGGTGGTGGTCTTTGGTTTACTGTTAGCGTGGTCGGCCCCGCCCGCCCTGCTCACCCTCCCTTTTCTTTTTGCTACGATCCCGGGATTTATCGGCAGCCTGATCGGCGAAAAGCTATGCTCACGCTATTCTCCCCTGTCCCTGCTGATACTGACCGAAGCACTGGGCTTGCTCGCCCTGCTCTTTCCCTTGCTTGGCGTGGGTTATCACAGCATTGCCGCGCTACTCGCCGTGCAGTCCACCGAAGCGCTGCTCAGCGGGATGAGCTGGCCCGCGTTGACGTTGCTTTTTAAGCGCGGCCTTAGTGAAGCGGAACTGCCTGCGGCAACCTGTCTGGAAAATGTGATTTTTGCCTCGCAGGTGTTGTTAGGCACCGGACTCGGCGTAGTGTTGTTCCAGAAGATATCCGTGTTTACCTTGCTGGCGATTGATGCCGCCAGCTTTGTCGGGTCCCTGTTTTTGCTGTGGCTGGCTGGACGCCGGTTATCTGCGCCAGCGCTGCCGATCTCCGGCAAAAAGGAGGTACCGGTGGCGTTACGCTGGGGGACATTGACCGTTCGACAAAAACGCAGCCTGCTCATTCTGCCGGCGCTGGCAGCCGTCGGCTCACCGGCCATGGCGCTTCTTCCGGCACTGGCGCAGCAACTCCACCCTCAGGATGCGGCGGGCCTTGCCCTGCCTCTGCTTTTCGCGAGGAGCATGGGGCAACTTTGCGGCCCCCCTACTGTTAAAAAAAGAGAGTCTTACCCGCTTTGTGGTTCACACACCGCGACTCATCGTTTGTCTCGGCATCTTTTTGGCCGCTTATGGAATACTGCCGTTGTTGTCCGGGTGGGTGGTATATGCGCTGGGGATGATCTTTATCGCACATCTGGCCTCGAATGTTCTCTTCGCGGCTGGCACGTTTGCTGTACTCAGTAGTTTTCATCGCACGCAAACTGCGTCAGCCAGCGGTAAAGCCTGGCGCTGGCAAACGCTCAGTGCCTCGCTTTTCACCGGCATCGCAGCAATAGTGGCTGCCAGGGTCGGGTCAGTGCAGGCACTCTATACGGTCTCGTCAGCGGCCCTGCTGATGGTTGTCCTGATCATGCGCCGGTATCGGGAATAAGGCATAAAAAAACGCCTGCTATAAAAGCAGGCGTTAAAACAGGTCTGTAAGACAACATATTTGGTGCTTCACTCAACGTTGTGTCCATGGTGTTTGATGAGGCCGAAGCGACATCTGTCAGTGGACGATAAGCACCGTAAATGGCTCTGCGTCATTCCTGAGTTTATGAGGCACTAAGGCGAACATAAGAGATGGAATGAGCATCTACACGCATATTATTGCATGTAACGTGCCAACATGACACCAGGAAGTTTTACATGGCGCAACATTTTAAGATAAAAGGAAATTATGCTGTTGAGCGTCGTCTTAAGCCCGACAACGTATCGTTCAATACAGAAATATGTCGCCAGGAGGAGACAGCAAAACACACATTCTGTAAAATACTTTATTTTCAATAAGTTGCATGTCGCTGAATCGCGACAATAAGATGGAGTGCTGTCGGGGAATCACTACAGGGAAGAAAAGTGGCAGAAAACAAAAAACCCCGCCGAAGCGGGGTTCAAAATTGGTCGGCGAGAGAGGATTCGAACCTCCGACCCACTGGTCCCAAACCA
>NZ_JAIWJZ010000155.1:0-10525 GCF_020216105.1 Enterobacter sp. K16B | reverse complement strand
CTTGCCAAGGTCGGGGTCGCGAGTTCGAGTCTCGTTTCCCGCTCCAAATTCTTCTTCGTCTCCAAAATATCCACAGCGAATAACCTCGTTGAGGACGTTTTCTATTGCATCTGAAATACTCTTGTAAACAGAGTTATCCACAGAAACTACGCTTTAGCGGAACCGGTCTAAAAGTTAGCAGGGTGAATAGTATCTTTTTAATGCATTGTATTTTAAGGATAAATTTTCATTTCAAAATGTTATCGAGATCACTTGATCTCTTCTCAAGCCCAGATGGCGCTTGAGTTTTTATTTTTATTCACAGGCTGTGAATATATCACGCATCCCGCGTGAGCCCTTTTTCGATTACCCTCACCAGCCGCTGTTTCTGAGGAAGCTGCACCTCCACCACGCAGGCATTACGCTTCTCAATTTGCTGCGCAATCGCCCAGTCTATGTGTTCATCAAGAAGTGGGTGCTCACCTCTACGGCTTTCCAGCGCCCGGATATTCGCTTCATCCCACGGGGCATTGCCCAGCGCTACGGCAACATTTCGCAGCCAGCGCAGATGGCCAATACGGCGGATGGCCGACCCTTCCGTCACTTTCAGGAACCAGGCTTCGGTCCAGGCAAACAGTTCAATGAGCTGCGGGGCATGGAGCGCCTTACGCGGGCTGAAATCCTCTTCATCCGTGAGCTGCGAATAGCGGTTCCACGGGCAAATGAGCTGGCAGTCGTCACAGCCGTAGATCCGGTTTCCGATAAGCGGTCGAAATTCTTCCGGGATCGCCCCTTCCAGTTCGATGGTGAGGTAGGAGATACAGCGGCGTGCATCAACGGTGTAGGGCTCGACGATGGCACCTGTCGGACAGATGGTCATACAGGCCACGCAGCGCCCACAGCCTTCCTCGACCGGACCGTCTACCGGCAGCGGTAAATCAATCAGCAGTTCTCCCAGGAAGAAGAACGAACCGGCGTCGCGGCTAAGGATAAGTGAGTGCTTACCTGTCCAGCCAAGCCCGGCTTTTTCAGCGATCGGGCGCTCAAGAATGGGCGCAGAATCGACAAAGGGTCTAAAATTCAGCGAAACACAGTGCTGCTGAATAGTCTCCCCGAGTTTTTTTAAGCGGTTACGCAAGAGCTTGTGGTAATCACGCCCCAGGGCGTACCGGCTGACGTAACCCAGTGAGGGATTTTTGAGCGTACGCGCAAACGCCGCGTTGGCGGGCAGGTAGTTCATGCGCACGCTGATGACCCGTAACGTGCCCGGCAAAAGCTCGTGTGGACGGGCGCGCATCATGCCATGACGCGCCATCCATTCCATTTCGCCGTGGTATTGTTTATCCAGCCAGGCCTGCAGTTTCGGCTCGCTGGCGGAGAGGTCGGTATCGGTAATACCTACCTTCTGGAAGCCGAGCTCAGCACCCCACTGTTTAATTTTTTGCGCTAACTGATTGAGATCGAGGGGCTGTGACATGACGGACCATACGGTGAAGAAAAACCCCGCAAGTATACCACATTCCATCTGGCATGCGGACGCGCTCCGGCATGCCGAAAAAGAGGCGGCTGACAGTCTCGGTGTCACCCTTTATGAACTGATGCTGAGGGCAGGCGAGGCGGTGTTTGACGTTGCCCGCAGCGCGTACCCGCAGGCTGCACACTGGCTGATAATGTGCGGACATGGCAATAACGGCGGTGACGGTTACGTGGTTGCCCGTCTTGCGGTGGCTGCGGGGATCCGCGTGACGTTGCTGGCACTCGAAAGTGATAAACCGCTGCCGGAAGAGGCCAGCGCGGCGCGGGAGGCATGGCTGAACGCAGGCGGCGTGATTCATGCGCCAGATATCGTCTGGCCAGAGGATGTTGATCTGATTGTTGATGGTCTGCTGGGCACCGGCCTGCGCAGCGCGCCTCGCGAGAACATTGCTGCGCTCATTACACACGCCAACCGGCACGCCGCGCCGGTGGTCGCGCTGGATATTCCGTCGGGTCTGCTCGCACAAACAGGAGCGACGCCGGGGGCGGTGATTCAGGCTGCGCACACGGTGACGTTCATCGCCCTGAAACCGGGTTTGCTGACCGGCAAAGCACGGGACGTGGTCGGCGTGTTGCACCACCATGCGCTGGGGCTGGAGAGTTGGCTGGCAGGACAGGAAATGCGCATCGCGCGTTTTGATGCGTCTCACCTTGCTGCGTGGCTTCCGCCCCGACGCCCGACGTCCCATAAAGGCGATCACGGCAAGCTGGTGATAGTGGGGGGCGATCACGGTACGGCGGGCGCTATCCGCATGGCCGGTGAAGCGGCATTACGAAGCGGTGCAGGTTTAGTGCGAGTGCTCACTCGCGTTGAGAATATTGCGCCGATAATCACCGCCCGACCGGAGCTGATGGTCCATGAGCTTACGCTCCAGACCCTTGAAGAAAGCCTGGAATGGGCGGATGTGGTCGTCATTGGACCCGGTCTTGGACAGCAGGCGTGGGGTAAACAGGCCCTGCAAAAGGTCGAGAATTTTCGTAAACCGATGCTGTGGGATGCCGACGCGCTGAACCTTCTGGCAATCAATCCGGATAAGCGTCACAATCGCATTCTGACGCCACACCCCGGCGAAGCCGCGCGCCTGCTTAACTGCAGCGTGGCAGAAATTGAAAGCGATCGCTTACTTTCTGCTCAGCGTCTGGTAAAACGTTACGGAGGTGTTGCCGTTTTGAAGGGGGCAGGAACCGTTGTCGCCAGTGATGCGGCTCAGAGCATTATCGATGCCGGAAACGCGGGCATGGCGAGCGGCGGCATGGGCGATGTGCTTTCCGGTATCATTGGCGCATTGCTTGGACAGAAACTTCCCCTTTATGATGCAGCCTGCGCGGGCTGCGTGGCCCACGGTGCCGCGGCAGATAAACTGGCTGCGCGTTACGGTACACGCGGTATGCTGGCCACCGATCTCTTTTGCACGCTGCGGCGTGTGGTTAACCCGGATGTGATTGACGTAGAAAATGACTAATCGAGCGATTCCTTTACCTGATGAACAAGCCACTTTAGATCTCGGCAAGCGCGTGGCGCAGGCCTGTCAGGGGGCAACCGTCATTTATCTGTATGGTGATTTAGGGGCGGGTAAAACCACCTTCAGCCGGGGTTTCTTGCAGGCGTTAGGGCATAACGGGAATGTGAAAAGCCCAACCTACACGCTGGTAGAGCCGTACACCCTTGAAAATCTCATGGTGTACCACTTCGATTTATACCGCCTTGCGGATCCTGAGGAGCTGGAATTTATGGGGATCCGTGATTATTTTGCCAATGATGCCATCTGCCTGGTGGAGTGGCCGCAACAAGGTGCGGGTGTCCTGCCTGACCCGGATGTCGAAATTCACTTAGATTACCAGGCACAAGGGCGTGAGGCTCGCATCAGTGCGGTTTCCTCATCAGGCAGTTCCTTACTGGCGCGTCTGGCCGGTTAAGCGTAGGGATGACGGGATGATAAATCGCGTTAAAAATTGGTTGCTGGCTGCCACGGTGCTGCTGTGCGCGCAGGCCGGGGCGGCAAACCTCTCCGATATTCAGGTCTCGAACGGCGAAAGCCAGGCCCGGATCACATTCAGCTTTATGGGCGATCCTGAATATGCATTTTCACAGCCAGACAGCCACAGCGTGGCGCTGGATATCAAACAGACCGGCGTGATCCAGGGATTACCGCTGCAGTTCAGCGGTAACAATCTGGTGAAAAGTATTCGCTCGGGCACGCCAAAAGATAGTCAGTCATTGCGTCTGGTGGTCGATTTGACCGAAAAGGGTAAAACGAAGGCGGTGAAGCAGCAAAACGGTGCGAACTATACGGTGGTATTTACCATCAATGCAGACGTGCCGCCGCCTCCACCGCCGCCGGTTGTCGCGAAACGCGTGGAAGCGCCGGTGTATACCCCGCGTCCTTCAGAACCGGCGCGTAATCCCTTCAAAACAGACAGCGACCGCATAACCAGCGTCACCAGCAGCAATACCGTTACGCGTCCTGCGGCCAGCGCACGCCGCGTGGTCAGCGGTGACAAAGTGATTATTGCCATTGATGCGGGGCACGGCGGTCAGGATCCTGGCGCGATTGGCCCGGGCGGTACGCAGGAGAAAAACGTCACAATCGCGGTTGCCCGCAAACTCAGGGCGCTGTTAAACGACGACCCGATGTTTAAAGGCGTGCTCACCCGTGACGGCGACTATTTTATCTCCGTGATGGGCCGCTCAGACGTGGCGCGCAAGCAGAATGCCAATTTCCTGGTCTCCATTCACGCCGATGCCGCACCTAACCGTAATGCGACCGGCGCATCGGTATGGGTGCTGTCGAACCGCCGGGCAAACAGTGAAATGGCCAACTGGCTTGAAGAGCATGAGAAACAGTCTGAACTGTTAGGCGGTGCCGGGGATGTGCTGGCTAACAGCCAGTCTGACCCGTATCTCAGCCAGGCGGTACTGGATTTACAGTTCGGTCATTCCCAGCGCGTCGGGTATGATGTCGCCACTAACGTACTGAACCAGCTGCAGGGCATCGGGGCATTGCACAAGCGCCGTCCGGAGCATGCGAGCCTCGGGGTTCTGCGTTCGCCGGATATTCCTTCGATCCTCGTGGAAACCGGCTTTATCAGCAATAACAGTGAAGAACGCTTGCTGGGCAGCGACAGCTATCAGCAACAGCTTGCCGAAGCGATTTATAACGGTCTGCGTAAATACTTCGAGGCTCATCCGCTGCAGTCCGCGCCGCAGGGCGGAGCTGCCCAGACGGCAAGTGCCGCGCTGCCGGGTGAGATGACCGCGACAAACTAAGGAGCATTCATGCCGATTCAGGTTCTACCGCCGCAGCTTGCGAACCAAATCGCCGCCGGTGAGGTGGTGGAGCGCCCTGCGTCGGTGGTGAAGGAGCTGGTGGAAAACAGCCTCGATGCGGGTGCGACCCGCATTGATATTGATATCGAACGCGGTGGCGCAAAGCTGATTCGCATTCGTGACAACGGCTGCGGCATTAAAAAAGACGAGCTGGCGCTGGCGCTGGCCCGTCACGCCACCAGTAAAATAGCCTCTCTGGATGACCTGGAAGCGATTATCAGCCTCGGGTTTCGCGGCGAAGCGCTGGCCAGTATCAGCTCGGTTTCGCGTTTAACGCTCACTTCCCGCACCGCGGACCAGCAGGAGGCCTGGAAGGCATACGCCGAAGGGCGCGATATGGACGTGACGGTCAAACCCGCGGCGCACCCTGTCGGTACGACGCTTGAAGTATTAGATCTGTTCTATAACACGCCTGCCCGCCGCAAGTTTATGCGTACCGAAAAAACCGAGTTCGGGCATATCGACGAGATCATTCGGCGTATCGCGTTGGCCCGTTTCGATGTCACCATCAACCTCAGCCATAACGGTAAGGTGATGCGCCAGTATCGCGCGGTGGCAGAGGGGGGGCAGAAAGAGCGCCGTCTGGGGGCAATCTGCGGTACACCATTTCTGGAACAGGCGCTGACTATTGAGTGGCAGCATGGCGATCTGGCGCTGCGCGGTTGGGTGGCTGACCCGAATGCCAGCAGCGCGGCGTTTGCGGAGATCCAGTATTGCTACGTGAACGGCCGCATGATGCGCGACCGTCTCATCAATCACGCCATTCGCCAGGCCTGCGAAGACAAGCTCGGGGCCGATCAGCAGCCCGCTTTCGTGCTTTATCTGGAGATTGACCCGCATCAGGTGGATGTGAACGTGCATCCTGCCAAGCATGAAGTGCGGTTCCACCAGTCGCGACTGGTGCATGATTTTATCTATCAGGGCGTGCTCAGCGTGCTACAGCAGCAGGTAGAACCGACATTGCCGCTGGAACAGGCAGAAGCTGCGCCACGCCCGTTCCCGGAAAATCGTGTTGCTGCGGGCCGTAACCATTTTGCGGAGCCTGCCGTTGCACGGGAACCGGAAGCCCCGCGTTTCTCCTCAGCAGGAACTGCACCGCGCCCGACGGGGGCCAACTACCCGCATGCCCAGCCTGGCTATCAAAAGCAGCAGGGGGCGTTGTATCGCAAACTGCTGGAAACGCCGGCTGTGGAGCGTAAAGAATCCCTTCCGGCTCCTCAGCCTTCTCTGGACGGCCATAGCCAGAGTTTTGGCCGGGTGCTGACGATCATCGCGCCAGATATGGCACTGCTTGAACGTGACGGCAAATTGATGCTTCTTGCATTGCCGGTCGCTGAACGCTGGCTCAAACAGGTCCAGTTGACGCCGGGCGAAAATGCGGCCTGTGCGCAGCCGTTATTGATCCCGGTTCGCCTGAAAATATCCCCCGAAGAAACAAGGGTATTGCAGCGTGCGGAGCCGCAACTGGCGCAGATGGGGATTGAAATCGTGCTCGAACCACAACATGTGACAATTCGTGCAGTGCCTTTACCCTTACGCCAACAAAATTTACAAAACTTGATTCCTGAACTGATAGGCTACCTGGCGCAGCAAACATCGTTTGATGCCGCTAACACCGCACAGTGGATCGCCCGCCATCTGGCCAGCGAACACGCGCCGTGGAGCATGGCACAGGCCATTAGCGTGCTGGCGGAGGTTGAACGCCTCTGTCCGCATCTGGTGAAAGCGCCGCCGGGTGGGTTATTGCAACCTGTTGATTTACAAACGGCGATGAACGCCCTGAAACATGATTGATGTCAGTAAGGCGAGCCTGCCTAAGGCAATTTTTTTAATGGGCCCAACGGCCTCCGGCAAAACGGCGCTCGCCATCGAGTTGCGTAAAGTTTTGCCTGTAGAGTTGATTAGCGTCGACTCCGCCCTCATTTATCGGGGGATGGATATCGGCACGGCGAAGCCTGACGCAGAAGAGCTGCGTGCGGCACCGCACCGTTTGCTGGATATTCTCGATCCGGCTCAGGCCTACTCCGCAGCGGATTTTCGCCGGGATGCCTTAGCCGAGATGGCCGAGATAACCGCGGCGGGACGTATACCGCTGTTGGTTGGCGGAACCATGCTCTATTTCAAGGCGTTGCTGGAGGGGCTCTCTCCTCTGCCATCAGCGGACCCGGAAATACGAGCAAAGATTGAGCAGCAGGCGGCAGAGCAGGGGTGGGACGTTTTGCATCAGCAACTGGCGGAGATTGACCCGGTAGCGGCAGCGCGAATCCATCCAAATGATCCGCAAAGGCTTTCCCGGGCACTGGAAGTTTTTTTCATTTCGGGTAAAACTTTAACGGAACTGACGCAAACGTCAGGAGACGCTCTGCCGTATCAGGTGCATCAGTTCGCCATCGCCCCGGCGAGCCGTGAACTGCTCCATCAACGAATTGAGCAGCGTTTTCATCAGATGTTAGCTTCAGATTTTGAAGCAGAAGTGCGGGCGCTATTTGCCCGTGGAGATTTGCATACGGACATGCCTTCCATTCGTTGTGTGGGATATCGCCAGATGTGGTCGTATCTTGAAGGTGAGATTTCATACGATGAAATGGTTTATCGAGGTGTTTGCGCCACGAGACAGTTAGCGAAGCGCCAGATCACCTGGTTGCGCGGTTGGGAGGGGGTTCACTGGCTAGACAGTGAAAAACCACAACAGGCGTTAAACGAAGTGATTGAGGTTGTTGGTGATATCGCTCACTGAATGTGTACAATTGAGTCGTATCGTGCGCAATTTTTCAGAATCGCAAGGTTCTAAGTACAAAACAAGCATATAAGGAAAAGATAGAATGGCTAAGGGGCAATCTTTACAAGATCCGTTCCTGAACGCATTGCGTCGGGAACGTGTTCCAGTTTCTATTTATTTGGTGAATGGTATTAAGCTGCAAGGTCAGATTGAGTCTTTCGATCAGTTCGTGATCCTGTTGAAAAACACGGTCAGCCAGATGGTCTACAAGCACGCTATCTCTACTGTTGTTCCGTCTCGTCCGGTCTCTCATCACAGCAATAACGCGGGCGGCGGCACGGGCAGTAACTACCATCATGGCAGTAACGCGCAGGGCTCTTCAGCGCCAGCGCAGGACAGCGAAGACACCGAATAAGGTTTCGCGCTGTTATCCACACGGGGAGCCAGCGATCCTGCGTTCCCCGCTGATCTTTTTTGAGGATTTTACGCTTGTTTGACCGTTATGATGCCGGTGAGCAGGCGGTGCTGGTACACATCTATTTTACGCAAGACAAAGATATGGAAGACCTCCAGGAGTTTGAATCTCTGGTCTCTTCCGCCGGTGTCGAAGCATTGCAGGTGATTACCGGTAGCCGTAAAGCGCCGCACCCAAAGTATTTTGTTGGTGAAGGTAAAGCAGTAGAAATTGCGGATGCCGTAAAAGCAACCGGCGCGTCAGTCGTGCTGTTTGACCATGCGTTGTCTCCGGCTCAGGAACGTAACCTGGAACGTCTTTGCGAATGCCGTGTTATCGATCGCACAGGGTTGATTTTAGATATTTTTGCTCAGCGTGCACGTACCCACGAAGGTAAGCTGCAGGTTGAGCTGGCGCAGTTGCGCCATCTGGCGACGCGGCTTGTGCGTGGCTGGACCCACCTTGAAAGACAGAAAGGCGGGATTGGTTTGCGCGGTCCGGGTGAGACCCAGCTCGAAACCGACCGTCGTTTACTGCGTGGCCGTATTACCCAGATCCTCTCACGTCTGGAACGCGTTGAGAAACAGCGTGAGCAAGGGCGCCGCGCGCGCTCAAAAGCCGACATCCCGACGGTGTCGCTGGTGGGGTATACCAACGCCGGTAAGTCCACCCTGTTTAACCAGATTACCGAGGCCCAGGTGTATGCCGCAGACCAGCTGTTTGCGACCCTGGACCCCACATTGCGTCGTATCGACGTAGCCGACGTCGGCGAGACGGTGCTGGCGGATACCGTTGGGTTTATCCGTCATCTGCCGCATGACCTGGTGGCGGCGTTTAAAGCCACCCTGCAGGAGACGCGACAGGCGACTCTGCTGGTGCACGTGATTGACGCGGCAGACGTCCGCGTGCAGGAGAACATCGACGCGGTAAACGTGGTGCTCGAAGAGATCGACGCCCACGAGATCCCAACCCTGTTGGTGATGAACAAGATCGATATGCTGGAGGATTTCGAGCCGCGTATCGACCGAGATGAAGAGAACAAACCGATTCGGGTCTGGCTTTCTGCCCAGTCCGGTATTGGTGTGCCACTGCTTTTCCAGGCTTTGACAGAACGTCTTTCCGGTGAGGTAGCCCAGCACACGCTGCGATTGCCGCCACAGGAAGGCAGGCTGCGCAGCCGGTTTTATCAGCTTCAGGCGATAGAAAAAGAGTGGATGGAGGATGACGGCAGCGTGGGGATGCAGGTGCGTATGCCGATCGTTGACTGGCGTCGCCTCTGTAAACAAGAACCTGCGCTGGCGGACTATATCGTCTGATCAGAAAGGGGATGCCTGAATAATTCGCCCTTGCATAACAAATATGGAGCATATACATGGCGTGGAATCAGCCCGGTAATAACGGACAGGACCGCGACCCGTGGGGAAGCAGCAATAATCAAGGCGGCAACTCTGGGGGAAATGGCAACAAAGGTGGTCGCGAGCAGGGGCCGCCAGATCTGGATGATATCTTCCGCAAGCTAAGCAAGAAGCTTGGTGGTCTTGGCGGAGGTAAAGGTTCTGGCTCAGGTGGGAATTCCACCCAGGGGCCGCGCCCGCAAATGGGTGGTCGCGTAGTGGGTATTGTTGCCGCTGCCGTGGTAATCATCTGGGCTGCTACCGGGTTCTACACCATTAAAGAAGCGGAACGCGGTGTGGTTACGCGTTTTGGTAAGTTCAGCCATCTGGTTGAGCCTGGTCTGAACTGGAAGCCGACCTTCATTGACGACGTGACCGCGGTCAACGTGGAATCGGTCCGTGAACTGGCGGCGTCTGGTGTGATGCTGACGTCTGATGAGAACGTGGTGCGCGTTGAGATGAACGTCCAGTACCGCGTCACCGATCCTGAACGTTATCTGTTTAGCGTGACCAGCGCCGATGACAGTCTGCGCCAGGCGACCGATAGCGCCCTGCGCGGGGTGATCGGTAAATACACCATGGACCGTATTCTGACTGAAGGTCGTACCGTTATTCGTAGCGATACCCAGCGTGAGCTGGAAGAGACCATTCGTCCGTACAACATGGGTATCACTCTGCTGGACGTCAACTTCCAGGCCGCTCGTCCGCCGGAAGAGGTGAAGGCCGCGTTTGATGACGCCATCGCCGCCCGTGAAAACGAACAGCAGTACATCCGAGAAGCGGAAGCGTACACCAACGAAGTTCAGCCGCGTGCTAACGGTCAGGCGCAGCGTATTCTTGAAGAAGCGCGTGCGTACAAGACCCAGACCATCCTGGAAGCCCAGGGTGAAGTGGCGCGCTTCGCGAAAATCCTGCCGGAATACAAAGCGGCTCCGGAAATTACCCGTGAGCGTCTCTATATCGAGACCATGGAAAAAGTGCTTAGCCACACGCGTAAAGTGCTGGTTAATGACAACAAAGGCGGAAACCTGATGGTGCTGCCACTGGATCAGATGCTTAAGGGCGGTTCAGCGCCGGCAGCGAAGGCTGACACCAGCGGTGCCAACAACCTGCTG
>NZ_JAIWJZ010000154.1:0-5050 GCF_020216105.1 Enterobacter sp. K16B | reverse complement strand
GCGCCGTACCGGCGCCATCGTCGATCCGCACTACATTGCGCGCGGTGACTTTACCTTCGCAGCCGGTGGTCAAGCGCTGGAAAGGCTGCTGGATCTGCCAGAGCCGCCAACCGCCGTATTTTGTCACAGCGATGTGATGGCGCTGGGCGCGCTTTCGTACGCCAAACGTCGCGGCCTGCGGATACCGAAAGATTTATCCATCATCGGATTCGATAATATTTCGCTTTCAGAATTTTGCGATCCGCCGCTCTCAACGGTTTCTCAGCCGCGCTACCAAATCGGTCGCGAAGCGATGCTTCTTCTGCTGGATCAGCTTCACGGTCAAACAGTTAGCAGCGGCTCACGGTTGCTGGACTGCGAACTGATTGTCCGTGGCACGACCCAGGCATTGACTTAAAGTAAACGTCTTTAGGACACCCTTATCTGGTCAAAGCCCCGCCGCTTAAGTAACATGGCGGACTGACGAACGAATAAATACAGCGAAACGATAGTGGCACAACGAGATTATGTACGTCGCGGCCAGCCGGCACCTTCGCGACGCAAAAAGAGTAGCTCAAGGAAAAAGCAACGTAACCTGCCTGCTGTCTCGCCAGCAATGGTCGCTATTGCTGCGGCTGTAGTCGTCGCCTTTATTGGTGGCCTGTACTTTATCACGCACCATAAAAAAGAAGAGTCTGAGGCGCTTCAGGCCAGTAAGGTGGCCGGAAATGGCCTTCCTCCGAAGCCTGAAGAGCGCTGGCGCTATATCAAAGAGCTGGAAAGCCGTCAGCCTGGGGTACGTGCGCCAACCGAACCTTCTGCGGGTGGTGAAGTGCAGAATGCGAATCAACTGACGGATGAACAGCGTCAGCTGCTGGCACAAATGCAGGCCGATATGCGCCAGCAGCCAACGCAGCTGAATGAAGTGCCGTGGAATGAGCAGACGCCGGAACAGCGCCAGCAGACGCTGCAGCGACGTCAGGCGCAACAGCAGATTCAGCAGCAGCAACAACAGCAGTGGGCGCAAACCCAGCCGGTACAGCAGCCTAAAGCGCAGCCGCGGGTCACGGAACAGCCGTACCAGCAGCAGACGCGCACGGCGCAGTCCCAGACTGCTCAGCAACAGCCAAAGGCCCAGCCGCAGAAGCAGGCGGCTCAGCCGTATCAGGATCTGCTGCAGACGCCTGCGCATACCACCGCACAACAGCCGAAAACGCAGCAGGCCGCGCCGATCACCAAAGAGACCGAAGCACCTAAGCAGACGGCAGAGAAAAAAGACGAACGTCGCTGGATGGTTCAGTGTGGTTCGTTCAAAGGCGCCGAGCAGGCGGAAACGGTGCGTGCACAGCTGGCTTTTGAAGGGTTTGACTCGCGAATTACCACCAATAACGGCTGGAATCGTGTGGTGATTGGTCCGGTCAAAGGCAAAGAAAATGCCGATGGCACCATTTCTCGTTTGAAACTCGCCGGTCACACAAACTGCATTCGACTCGCATCCGGGGGTTGAAACCCCCAAATTCCCCCCCATCTATCATTCTATTCAGCCCTGGGCACAGGCTCAGGGCTCCTGTTTCCCGATTCTGTAACCAGGGGGTCTGCTCGTGACAACAATAGTAAGTGTACGCCGTAACGGCCATGTGGTAATCGCCGGTGATGGCCAGGCCACGCTGGGTAATACCGTCATGAAAGGCAACGTGAAGAAAGTGCGTCGTCTCTATAACGACAAAGTGATCGCCGGTTTTGCAGGCGGCACGGCTGATGCCTTCACGCTGTTTGAACTGTTTGAACGTAAACTGGAAATGCACCAGGGTCATCTGGTGAAAGCCGCCGTGGAGCTGGCAAAAGACTGGCGTACCGACCGCATGCTGCGCAAGCTCGAAGCGCTGCTGGCGGTGGCCGATGAAACCGCTTCGCTTATCATCACCGGTAACGGTGACGTGATTCAGCCGGAAAATGACCTGATTGCCATCGGCTCTGGCGGCCCTTATGCCCAGGCTGCAGCCCGCGCGCTGTTGGAGAACACCGACATGAACGCGCGTGATATCGCGGTGAAGGCGTTGGATATTGCAGGTGATATCTGCATCTATACCAACCACAATCACACCATCGAAGAATTGACCTCCAAAGCGTAAGGATCTCCCATGTCTGAAATGACCCCACGCGAAATTGTCAGCGAACTGGACAAACATATTATCGGCCAGGACAACGCGAAGCGTTCCGTGGCGATTGCCCTGCGTAACCGCTGGCGCCGCATGCAGCTCGACGAAGAGCTGCGCCATGAAGTGACGCCAAAAAACATTCTGATGATCGGCCCGACCGGCGTCGGTAAAACCGAGATCGCCCGTCGCCTGGCAAAACTGGCTAATGCGCCGTTCATCAAAGTGGAAGCCACCAAGTTCACCGAAGTGGGCTATGTAGGTAAAGAAGTGGACTCCATCATCCGCGATCTGACCGATTCGGCGATCAAAATGGTGCGCGTCCAGGCGATTGAGAAAAACCGCTATCGCGCAGAAGAGATGGCTGAAGAGCGCATTCTCGACGTGCTGATCCCACCGGCGAAAAATAACTGGGGCCAGGCTGAACAGCAGGCTGAACCGTCTGCGGCACGTCAGGCGTTCCGTAAAAAACTGCGTGAAGGTCAGCTGGACGACAAAGAGATTGAGATCGATCTCGCTGCTGCGCCAATGGGTGTGGAAATCATGGCGCCTCCGGGAATGGAGGAGATGACCAGCCAGCTGCAGTCCATGTTCCAGAACCTGGGTGGTCAGAAGCATAAAGCGCGTAAGCTGAAAATCAAAGACGCGATGAAGCTGTTGGTTGAAGAAGAAGCGGCGAAGCTGGTGAACCCGGAAGAGCTGAAGCAGGACGCTATCGACGCGGTTGAGCAGCACGGTATCGTGTTTATCGACGAAATCGACAAAATTTGTAAGCGCGGCGGCAACAGTTCCGGCCCGGATGTTTCCCGCGAAGGCGTTCAGCGCGACCTCCTGCCGCTGGTGGAAGGCTGCACCGTCTCAACCAAGCACGGCATGGTGAAAACGGACCACATCCTGTTTATCGCTTCAGGTGCGTTCCAGGTCGCCAGCCCGTCGGATCTGATCCCGGAACTGCAGGGACGTCTGCCCATCCGCGTTGAGCTGCAGGCGCTGACCACCGAAGATTTCGAACGTATCCTGACCGAGCCAAACGCTTCTGCTACCGTTCAGTACAAAGCGCTGATGGCGACCGAAGGCGTGAACCTCGAATTCACCGAAGACGGTATCAAGCGTATTGCTCAGGCTGCATGGCAGGTGAACGAAACCACCGAGAACATCGGTGCGCGTCGTCTGCACACCGTGCTGGAACGCCTGGTGGAAGATATCTCTTATGACGCGAGCGACCTCAGCGGCCAAACCGTTACCATTGACGCAGACTATGTGAGTAAACATCTGGATGCGTTAGTGGCAGATGAAGATCTGAGCCGTTTTATCCTATAATCGCGGTTACTGCATTCTCATCACGTTTAATGGGGGCTAATGCCCCCATTTTTATTGGCTAAATACTTATGACTGACATCAGCCGTACTCAGGCGTGGCTCGAAAGTTTGCGCCCTAAAACCCTTCCTCTGGCCTTTGCCGCGATTATTGTCGGTACGGCGCTTGCCTGGTGGCAAGGTTATTTTGATCCTCTGGTGGCCGCACTGGCATTGATTACCGCGGGTCTGCTGCAGATCCTCTCCAACCTTGCCAACGATTATGGCGATGCGGTGAAAGGCAGTGACAAGCCGGACCGTATCGGGCCACTGCGTGGAATGCAAAAAGGGGTGATCACTCAGGCGCAGATGAAACGTGCGCTGATAATCACCGTGGTGCTGATCTGCCTATCCGGCCTGGCACTGGTGACGGTGGCGTCTAATACCACCAGCGATTTTATTGGCTTCCTGGTGTTGGGGCTATTGGCCATTATTGCCGCCATCACTTATACCGTCGGTACGCGCCCCTACGGTTATATTGGTCTCGGGGATATCTCCGTGCTGGTGTTCTTCGGCTGGCTGAGCGTGATGGGAAGCTGGTATCTGCAGGCGCATACGGTGATCCCGGCCCTGTTCCTGCCCGCGACCGCCTGCGGTCTGCTGGCGACAGCAGTGCTCAACATCAACAACCTGCGCGACATCGACAGCGATCGCGAGAACGGCAAAAACACCCTGGCGGTCCGTCTGGGGCCAGTGAATGCGCGTCGCTACCATGCCTGCCTGCTGCTGGGTGCCCTGGTCTGTCTCGCGCTGTTTAACCTGATTTCCCTGCACAGTCTGTGGGGCTGGCTGTTTTTGCTTGCCGCGCCGCTGTTGATTAACCAGGCCCGCTTTGTCATGCGTGAACGCAGCCCGGCTGCCATGCCGCCGATGCTGGAGCGCACGGTAAAAGGCGCGCTGCTGACTAACCTGTTGTTCGTCATCGGGATTGTCTTAAGCCAGACGCTGCGTTAGCTGACAAATATCAATTAACAATTGATGATTTTGCCAACAACGCATTTCGCACGATATACTGAACACATTCGCAGCAACTGAGCGTTAACCCTATGAAATACGATACCTCCGAGCTTTGTGACATCTACCAGGAAGATGTCAACGTCGTTGAACCGTTATTCTCCAACTTTGGTGGGCGGTCGTCGTTTGGCGGTCAAATCGTCACGGTGAAATGTTTCGAGGATAACGGGTTGCTGTACGATCTGCTCGAGCAGAACGGCCGCGGCCGCGTTCTGGTGATCGACGGCGGCGGTTCCGTGCGGCGCGCCTTGATTGATGCAGAGCTGGCCGGAATTGCCGTCCAGAATGAGTGGGAAGGCCTTGTGGTGTACGGTTCCGTGCGCCAGGTGGACGATCTGGAGGAGCTGGATATCGGGATTCAGGCCATTGCGGCGATTCCGGTAGGGGCGGCAGGTGACGGCATCGGCGAAAGCGACGTGCGCGTTAACTTCGGCGGCGTGACCTTCTTCTCCGGGGACCATCTCTACGCCGATAATACCGGCATTATCCTGTCCGAAGATCCGCTGGATATTGAGTAGTAAAACAGTCAGCGTGAACCATAAAAAA
>NZ_JAIWJZ010000153.1:0-3284 GCF_020216105.1 Enterobacter sp. K16B | reverse complement strand
GGATCGCATCATTCGTTCTTTCCGCGTCAGGGAAAATGCCTTCTGAACTGATTGCCTTTGATTAGCGGCGAAAAAAAGTGCGCCCACTCAGGCGCACTAAACTACTAACAAATCAGCACTGTGGGGAAACGGTTACCCCTTGCCTTTTACACTGCTGATAAAGGTGGAACGGGCAGTGGTTGAACCTAAACGTTCGGCTTCATCAAGCAGTTTCAGCGCTTTATCGACATCGCCGCGCTTCACCGCCTGCTTAATGGCGTTGTTGAAGTACTCTTCGGTGTCGTTCAGTACCGGCTCAGCTTTCTTCGCCGGGGCCGGCGCTGCGGTCGCTACCGGTGCGGCTGCCGTGGCAGCTGGCGCGGCATAGACAGGTGCAGCGGTATTCCCCACGGTCACCGGCCCTGGGCCTGAGGAGCCAAACAGTGGACCAACGAGTACGCTGGAGGCGCTGTTGGTGGAGACTTTCAGTTTGATCAGGCCATCAGTGGTATGACGGGCAAGCGGGTCCGGAATATCCGGAACCGAGTTGCCGGTGCCTTTCGCATAGGCTTTCGCCGGGTCAACCAGCTTTGTGGTCTGCTGCAAATCTTTCTCGGTGGTGAAGACCAGCACGTAAATTTTTTGCTGTCCCAGGGCTGGCGTCAGGCGCATCACGCCTTGCAGGCGGTCTGCACTCATCACGCCAGGCTCCTGATAGCTAAAGTAGCTGCTCGGGAAGAAAGCAGAAGGCGTCAGGTTTTGGTCCAGAATCAGCACGTTCGGCGCAAATACGCTGGTCTGTTTGTCCACCTCACTGGTTAACGTCAGGGTCAGTTCACCAATATTGGCTGGCACGCTGTAGGCGGCAACCGGCCCGGTGATCCCCGGCACGTTCAGCTGTTGTCCGCCCGTAGAAAGCTGGGTGGATTGCGTTTTGGATTGATCAACCGGTGTCCAGGTCAGTTGCTGGAGCGCCGCCGCCGGGATAGCTGGCGCAGCGCTGGTATTTTGTGGCACGAAATTCACATCTGCCAGGGAGACCGCCGGAACACAGGCCATCAGCCCCGCAGAGAGGCACAGCGCGACGAGACTTTTCTTCATTTTCATTGTTATTACCTCTGATAGCGTGAGCACTGCGGTGGCCAGGCAATAGCGCGCAGCACCCTAAGGATAGAGGGGCTTTCGCCCCTCTTTTTAGGTCATTACGTCAGGTCTAACGAATTACCACCAGATTTCCATCTGGGCGCCGAAGGTCCACTCATCGTCGTCGCCACGGCTGAAGGTTTTCGCGGAAGTATCGCTGTACGCTACACCAGGGGTGTAGGCTGCACCGGAATCGTTGTTCGCATAACCCCATTTCTCATCCCACTTCGCGTAGGTTGCGAAGACACGGATAGCCGGACGAGACCAGATGCTGTCGCCTGCCTGCCATTGCTGTGCCAGGGTGATTTTGTACTGGCTGTTTTTCTCGTCAGTTCTCTGAGATTTGACGTTGTCGTAGCCCACTTCCAGCAAGGTGCTCATGATCGGCGTCCATTTGAACATTGGACGAACACCCACGGTCCACCACTCGGTACCGTTGTTGTTGTCACGATCGATGTTCTGGTACATACCGACGTACATCAGGTCCCAACGGTCTGCCAGGGTGATTGCACCGTGGTCCAGCACACGCCACATTGAACCGTCGTTATCAACGCTACCGCCCTGTGGAATACCTTTGCCGTTAGAGGTCATCGAGTCCGTACCGTACTGCAACACGAACTTGTTGAAGCCCTTCATCATGCTCTGGGTATGTTCAGCAGTGAACAGCCAGCCATCTTTAGAGGCGCCAGGCTGCAGGTAGTAATCGTCTGGAATGTTGGTGTGACCGTAGTCAACACCCAGTTCCAGCGTACCGCCCGGGTTGGTTTCCAGACCAGCTAAACGGACGTCGAAGACATCGTTTGGCACGACGTTGTCATAAACGCGATCGCCATTCGCATCACGGTCAGCGAAGGTTGCAGAGCCGCCGGATTCAGAAGAACGGGTTGCGGCCAGAGAGAGCTTACCGAAGCCCAGGTCGATGTTTTCGATACCCGCACCAGGACCAGAAATATCCCAGTAGTAGAAGTCGATCATGTGAACGTCATGACGCTGATAGAAGCGCTTACCGGCCCAGATGGTGGACCCTGGCAGCCATTCAATCAGGTTTTTACCCTGCACGTTAGCTTCACGGAAGGCCGGGCTGGTGGCTTCCCAGTCATTCTGCTGAGAAACGGAATACGCGACGTTGGTGTCGAAGTAGAAGCTCTTATCGCCCTCTTTCCACACTTCCTGGCCCAGTTTCAGCTCGGCGTAGGTCTCACATTCGTTACCGAGACGGTATTTACTTTGAGCACCGGTTGCCTGGAAACATTGTTGTTCACCGCCACTCCCGGTCCAGCCAATGCCGGAACGAGCATAACCTTTAAAGTCCACGGCGCCCGCCTGGGCAGACAGGATGCCTGCCGCAACGGCGATTGCCAGAGGGACTTGTTTGCGCAGAGTAATCATCATTCTATCTCCTGAGATCATTGCTTTTCTTTGAACACTTCACCTGTCGGTTTCGTGTCTTCTTTTGGGATTGCTTAAACGCCCGGCTCTTTATGCAACCGACGACATGCAGTGCCATCCTCACGGAACAGATGGCAACGCTCTGGCGGCAAGCCGATAGCGAATGTGGCACCCTCTTCTACCAACACCACGTCATTCTGGCGGTAGACCAGGTTCTGACGAATGGCGGGGATCTGGATATGAATCTGTGTTTCGTGACCAAGCTGTTCGACGACCTGAACCTCACCTTCCAGCGTCACATCGGCGATGTGGCTCGGCAGTAAATGTTCAGGACGAATACCGAGGGACATGTTTGCCCCCACCTGTACGTTGGCGCTGTCGACCGGCAGCCAGACTTGCTGACGGTTTGGCAGCTCCACCTGTACCTGTTCAATGGCTGTCGCGGTCACTTTAACGGGCAGGAAGTTCATCTTTGGCGAGCCAATAAAGCCCGCAACAAAGCGGTCTGCCGGGTAGTGATAGAGCTCCAGCGGTTTGCCCACCTGCGCCACGCGACCGGCATCCAGCACCACAATTTTGTCCGCCAGGGTCATCGCTTCGACCTGATCGTGGGTGACGTAAATCATCGTGCGGCCAAGACGTTTATGCAGACGGGAGATTTCGATACGCATCTGGACGCGCAGGGCAGCATCCAGGTTGGAAAGCGGTTCATCGAGCAGGAACACGCGCGGTTCGGCGACAAGGGTACGGCCAATCGCCACACGCTGACGTTG
>NZ_JAIWJZ010000152.1:0-5045 GCF_020216105.1 Enterobacter sp. K16B | reverse complement strand
ACGACTCGAGTCAGCGATGGCCGATAACCCCAATTACGCTTTTTTACGCGAGTTTTTTTTACCGCTGCTGGCCGCGCGTTCGGCTTTAATCCTTTCCAGCAGGGCGGCAGCGCTGTTTTCTCCGCTGATAAGACTTGGGTTTTCAGCACGCCACTGGGCGGTAAGCTCGCCGCGGAAGGCCTTCGCCAGGATCGACTGGGTGAGGCTGTTGACGCGGGTTAAGGCGCTGTTGACCTGCTTTTCAATGGTGTCGGCGTAGGCGAAGAGTTGTTCGACGCGGCGGACGATTTCAGCTTGTTCTGGAAGCGGGGGAACTATAACCGGTATTTCGCGAACTTTATTCAAGTTTAAATTTGGCTGGTTACCACCAGCAGCGGCTTTTCTTGTTTCCTGATAATTTTCCATTAAGCGCATTTTTAAAAATTGCAAGTCAATTTTTTCCTTATCACATATAATTGCTGCACAGGCTTGATTACATGCTGCATGTATTTTTAATTCTGTGACTTGACCACGAGTTTTTCCTTCGCCATACATCGCTAAAAGTAGTGTGCCTGGAGAAAATATTTTAAGCGTACATTCTTTTAGTGCAATAGGTGTAATAAATTGCTCTGCAACTTCCGTATAAATTTCGCCGGTACTTGAACTTGTTAACCAAGGAATTGAACCATTCTCCCAATACTTTACTTCGGTTCGCTTAGGAGTTTTACCTGTAGCTACTTGAGCTAACTCTCCTATACTACTATTCACCCATGAAGAGAATAGTATAGAGTTACTTTTCCGCCATTCCTCCGTTAGCCCACCGCTCATTGCAACAGTGAGCACTGCCTGACGAAAACGTTTCAGGATTTGTGGGATTTGCTCAAGACGTGCTTTGGTGCTGTCTACCTGTGCCAACAGCGTATCGAGTTTTTCGGCAATGATTTTTTGTTCGGAAAAAGGAGCGAAACGAACCGGGATCTTCCGCATGTTTGCTTGCGTAAGTTTTAAACGAGTTCCTCCGTTGACGTAATCGTGATAGTCAAACTGATTGAGAAAATAACATAGAAATTTGTTATGGCTTAATCCTTGAATAGCTTTCAAAACATGAGCATGGTTATTCACCCATGTTTTCCCATAAAGCATGTACGCTTTATTTTTTTGTCCATCAAAAAATGAAACACCATCCTCACCTAGTGCAATAAGCTCTTCATCAAAAATAAAATCGTCAATTTTACCGACTTCACCTGTTGCACCATAATAAGGGTATAGTTTATTAAAATCTTTCCCCTCAATACGTTTTTGTCTTTCTTTGTTGTTAACCGGAATACGCATCGAATCCAGTATTTCAACAATATTTTCTAGCGGGGTATCTACCCATCCCTCCGGCAATTTCCCTCCACTCATGCCTTCACCTCGCCAAACGCTTCATTCAGCAACTGACGCTGCGCATCTGCCTCATCCCCTGCGCCCAGCTCGCGCATTAGCGCATCCAGCTCGCCCAGCGCCTGCACCAGCTCACTCATCGCCTCTGCGGCCAATACATCCGGCTCAGGCAGGCTGTCGGCGTCGATACTGTCTTTATCCTTCAGCCAGGAGATATCCAGCGAATCGGATTTCGCTGTTCGGATCCACTCGCGGCTGAACTTGCGCCAGCGGCTGGTGGCCTGATGCTGGTCGGTGTTTTTGTTCTCTTCACTGTCGGCGACTTCGCTCTCTTCGGCGTTAAAGCTCCACTCACCTTCGATACGCGGACTTAAGCCGTGCGGATCTTCACCGTAGACGGTTTCAAACGGCTGCAAGTGCTGCTCGGTAAACGGCGTGCGCTTGCCGAAGCTCGGCATATTGGTACGCAGGTCATACACCCACACGTCGTCGGTGCAGTTTTTATCCTGATTCGGATTGGCGACCGTGCCTTTGGTAAAGAACAGTACGTTGGTTTTTACGCCCTGGGCGTAAAATATGCCGGTCGGCAGACGCAGGATGGTGTGCAGGTGGCATTTATCCATTAAATCTCGACGAATTTCCAATCCAACTCGATCAAACAGTACGTTATCCGGCACCACCACCGCCGCGCGGCCGCCGGGGCGCAGGGTTTCAATAATGTGCTGCATAAAGCACAGCTGTTTGTTGCTGGTCGGGTGCACGAAGGTGCGGGTGATGTTGGTGCCCGCGGCGCTGCCAAAAGGCGGGTTGGTGGCGACAATATCGGCCTGCGGTAAATTCTCGCCGTCGCTGCCCAGCGTGTTCCCCAGACGGATAGCGCCGCCGTGGTCGAGGTTGCCTTCAATATCGTGCAGCAGGCAGTTCATCAGCGCCAGACGACGGGTGCCGGGCACTAATTCGAGGCCGATAAACGCGCGGTGGATCTGGAAATCCTGGGTGTCGCCGTCGAGATCGTCCAGATCGTGAGTCTGCGACTTCACGTAGCGATCCGCTTCAATCAGGAAGCCCGCCGTACCCGCAGCCGGATCCTGCACCACTTCGCGCGGCTGCGGCTTCAGCAGATGGATAATGGTTTTAATCAGCGGACGCGGAGTGAAGTACTGGCCCGCGCCGGATTTGGTTTCGTTGGCGTTCTTTTGCAGCAGCCCTTCGTACATATCGCCGAAGTCGTCGCGGGACTTCCCATGGTCGCCATTGTACCAGTCCAGCGCGTCCATATAGCTGACCAGTTCAGTCAGCTGTTTAGGCTGTTCAATGGTGGTGCTGACATTATGGAATACCGCCTGCACCAGCTTTTTCTCATCTGAGCCTAACTGAACCAGCAGGTTACGGTAGAACTGCATCTGATCCTGACCAATACGCGATTTCAGGTCATCCCAGCGGTAGCCTTCCGGCAGGTAGTCCGCTTCCTGGCCGGTCTCTTTGCACATTTTCAAAAACAGCAGCGAGGCGAGTTCATTGACGTAGTTTTGATAGGAGACGCCGCCGTCGCGCAGGTTGTCGCACAGTTTCCACAGTTTGGCGACCAGATCGTTATTGTTCATTGAAGATCCCATGTAAAACAGCGGCCCTTATCGGGGCCGCAGAAGAAGAAATTGCCGGGAATGATAACGCGTCAGGCGAGCTCATCCCAGATGTAATCGCTGAACTTATCCAACACGCTGTCGAGGTTGTCGTCAAAGGTGCGTTGTAACATTGGCTTACCGCCGCGACGGTGGAAATTGCCGGTTTTGAAGACGTCGTCGTCGAGCACTACTTTCTCTTTGAGCGCCTGCGCTAAACGGTCGAGCCAGCTTAGCTGTTCATCGCTCCAGTCGTTCTCGCCCTTGATACGCGTCAGCGCGTGGTCGACACGCTCGTCGAACGGTTTGGGCGCATCGCCCACCGCCGCACGGCGGATATGACCAATCAGCCTGGCGGCGATATCCTGATTGCGCGTCGCTTTCCATGCGCTGCGCAGGGAGGACTCTTCAAAATGCTGGCGGTCAAACCACTCCTGCAATTCCACCAGCCCTTTACGGGTGAGGTCGCGCGGACGATTGATCACCGCCTGCAGCGCGGGCTGGGCGTTAGGGGAACGCTGCACCAGCGCATCAAACGCTTCCAGGAAATCCTGCGGTGTGTCGTAATCGCCATACAGCGATTTGACGCTCACCACCTCATCGTCGATATCGAGGAAAATAGGGGCCTCGCGCAGGGCGTTGATATCGGTTTTCAGCCTTTCCAGGCGGGCGATAAAGCCGGGGAGCTTATTGAAAATCTCGGCGCTCCAGTGCGGTCCTTTTTCCCGTAGGCGTGAGGCCAGACCGCCAAAGTTGACGCCTGCGGCATCCAGGCACAGCTCGTCCAGACGGCGAACCTGCTTATCTACAGCTTCACTACGGTCGCGGTTGAAAGCGGCAAGGCCGATGATCCGCTGCAGCTTTGCGACCAGCTGTTCATGGCTGTGCTCGGCAAAACTGCGGCCATCCGCTTCGATGGTTTTGTAGGTTTCTGAGTCGGTAATTTCATTGACCAGCGTTTGCAGTTCCACCTGTGGACGCACAACCACCGGGCGCATGGTATCGACGCTTTCCAGCGAGCTGTAGATATCAACGCAGTCGAAAATCTTAAAGCTGGTTTTCCCCACCGACGGGCACAGACGCGTGGCACGGCCCTTCATCTGCTCGTAGAGAATGCGACTTTTGACTTTGCGCAGGAACACAATATTACAGATAGACGGAATATCCACGCCGGTGGTCAGCAGGTCAACCGTGACCACGATATTGGGTAGCCGCTCTTTGTTGAAGCGGACGATCATGCTTTGCACTTTCTTCGCGTCTTTATCGGCATCACCGGTGATCTTGATAATCGCGTCGTGCTCCAGCTGCGGATACTTTTTCTTAAACGCGGTGCGCAGCTCGTCAACCACCATGTCGGCATGGGCGTTGGTGACGCAGAACACCAGCGTTTTTTGCTGTCCGGTGGGATCCAGGTATTTGGTGAGCTCACCGCATACCGCACGGTTAAACGCCGGGATCACCAGGCCGCGGTTAAAATCGGCAACCTCAAAATCCTGATCGTCAGCCAGCGTGTCGTTGATCAGCTCGCCTTGCGTGTTCAGGCGTTCCACCTGTTCGCCCTCGGAAAGATAGACCCCATCCTGCGCGTTGCGGGTAACGATCTGAATGGGCGGATCCTGATCGATCAGGTAGCCGTCGATCACCGCCGTACGGTAGGTGTAGCGGTAAACTGGTTCGCCGAAAATATCAACCGTGTGCAGGGCTGGCGTGGCGGTCAGGGCAATTTTTACTGCATCGAAGTGGTCGAGAATGCGACGGTAGGCGGAAACGTAATCCAGCTGGCTACGGAACTGCAGCTCGCCTTCGGTCTGCTCTTTATCAAGAATGTAGCCGCGATGGGCTTCATCGACCACGATACAGTCGTAGCGGCCAACCGGCATCGGTTCCTCGGATTGCAGCGTGCGCTTGACCAGTGACTGCACCGTGGCGACGTGAATTTTTGTGCTGTCTTCCGGGAACTTGTCGGTCAAGCCTTTGATATCAAAAATGCTGTTAAAGGTGTCGCCGTTAATGCGCGTATCTTCAAACGACCCCAGCGCCTGCTCGCCGAGCGAGCGACGA
>NZ_JAIWJZ010000151.1:0-1169 GCF_020216105.1 Enterobacter sp. K16B | reverse complement strand
TTGTCGACCGAGCCGTCTTTTGTCCGGCTCATAAAGCCCATCTGCGTCGCCGCGGCCGGCAGCGCCCACGGCGGCATGCTCGCGTCGTTGTACACCCGCCCGGTAATAATCGGACGGTCCGGATCACCGTTGATAAAGTCCACCACCACCTCATCGCCCACCCGCGGGATTTGCACCCCGCCGTAGCCCTGGCCCGCCCAGGCGCTCGACACGCGCACCCAGCAGGAGCTGGTGTCATCGCCCTTCGCCAGACGGTCCCAGTGGAACTTCACCTTCACGCGGCCGTATTTGTCCGTCCAGATGCTCTCCCCCTGCGGACCCACCACTTTTGCCGTCTGCGGGCCGTAGGTGCGCGGCCAGGGCGTACTCTGCGCCGGGCGATAAGAGACCGATGCCGGGATAACCGTGAAATCAGTCCGGTGAATAGTTTCTCCCTCGCCGCTGGCGTAGCGGTTCTCCTCGAAGTGATACCCCGCCGCCGTCACCAGATAGTCGCCGTTATCGCTGAAGAACGGCGCGTTAGTCAGGGTGAAGGTGTGGCCCGGCGCAATGCCTGCCGCCGTGGCAGTGGCCTGAATCTGCTGGTGCTCCACCTGCCAGCGCTCCTGACGAATGCGGGCGTAGAACTCCGCATGCCCGGTCTCCACAAAGCGTCCCGGCCAGTCGTAGACGTCAATGCTGCCCGGCTTCGGCGACGCCGGGTTCTGCTGGGCCTGGAACAGCCACGCGTTCGGCTTGCGGAAATCGTAATCGTCGAGGCTGTAAATCCCCGGCGTGACGCTGTCCTCCAGCGCCCACTGGCCGATACCCTCTTCATCCGTGCTGCCGCCGGACGGCGTCTGGTGATACGGAATCACCTCGTAGCCGCTGAACGGCTGATGCTGGGTGGCGGCGTCGGTGAGCACGAGGGTGTGTTTGTCCGCCTCGTGGCTGAAGTGATACGCAATCCCCTCCAGCTCCATCAGGCGGCTGATGAAGTCCAGGCTCGACTCCTGATACTGCACGCAGTAGTCCCACACCCCGTAGCTGCCGGTGAGCTTGTCCTCGACGTTGACCTGATGCTCACCCAGCAGGGTCTTCACTATCTGCGGCACCGTCTGCCCCTGGAAGATGCGCAGGTTACGGTCGCGCTTCATCGGCCACAGGTCCGGCTCCACCGTCAGCTGGTA
>NZ_JAIWJZ010000150.1:0-3466 GCF_020216105.1 Enterobacter sp. K16B | reverse complement strand
CAAAATCATCGAGCGGGGGGCGGTGTGGCAGAAGTTTGGTGGACAGAGCATAAGCCAGGCAATGCAGAGCTGGGAAAACGCGAATTTTTCTTATACACCTAAGGCGATTGATGCCTACGATGGGTCAGCTCTGGCAGCGCAGAAAATGGCCATTCATGGTGAGGATGCAGTCAGTCAAACCGTCTCAACCTCTGAAGATGGAAAAGGCGATTTAATGAAGCAGGTTAGTGTGGTGATAGACAAACTGCGGTTCGAGGGAGAAAAATAACCATGACTCAAGCAGCAGAAAACGAGATCGTGAGCCGACCAGAATATGATGAAAATGGGCGAGCATACTACAGTCTGCCTAATGGCAGAGCGGAAGACAATCTGGTGGTTGCCTGTCCTAGGGTGGCGGAAAAGGTGATCCCGGTTATTTTTCTGCCGGGAGTCATGGGAACGAATCTTAAAAAGATAGATTCTGATAAAAAAGTCTGGCACGCAGACATGTTTCAGGGCTCAGATGCGCTGGTATGGCTGTCTAAGTCTAAAGAACAAAGAAAAGCCTTGCTGGATCCTCTTACCACCGAAGTCGATTTAACGGGAAAGGTAGTTTACGACGATCTTGACGGCAGAGGGTTTCCCTCCAGAGTGGCCCGTGGCTGGGGCAGTGCGCTTTACAAAAGCTACGGTGAACCTCTCCATGTGCTTCAGTGTATACTGAATGACGGTCATATTCTGATTGATAACCTGATCAATGGCACCCGCAGGCGAACGCCGCGCCAGTTACTGATTGGTGAAAATTTAGGTGCAGAGAAAGGCGAAGATGCGCTGACCGAGCCTGAGGTCAGGCGGAGTTATGATTACCTTTTTCCCGTGCATGTTTTTGGCTATAACTGGCTGCAGTCAAACGCTGATTCGGCCGCGTCTCTCGAGCGATATATCAGTGAGACTTTAGGCACTTATCACGGCAGGCTTGCCACCAATAAAGTCATTCTGGTCACCCACTCCATGGGTGGCCTGGTGGCCCGACATTATTCAGAACAAATGAACGGCAGAGACAATATTCTGGGCATCGTACACGGCGTTATGCCTGATCTGGGATCGCCGGCGGCGTATCGGCGAATGAAGACCGGAGAGCGGGGTATCCTCGGAGCGGTAATTGGCGCTGACGCAGCCAGCCTGATGCCGGTACTGGCCCAGTCACCCGGTCCTCTGCAACTGCTGCCGGGTAAAGCCTACGGGCCGGGTTGGCTGAAAATTAACGGCACGGTAAATATGAATAAGCCGGAGTCTGATCCTTACACGGAAATTTATCTGAATGAAAGTGACTGGTGGCGGCTGTGTGAGAAAGAATTGCTGCTGGATGACAGGGTTGTGGAATGGGAGAGATATAAGGACATAATCAAATATGATGTCATAAAGTTTATAGAAAATTTAAACGTGAAATATCATCCCAATACCTATGCATTTTATGGTGCCAGTGAAAAATATCCTTCAGACGATCATCTGATCTGGCAGCAGATCCCGGCACCGAGGCCGGTTATGGGCGTACCGCTGGAGCTTCCCGTTTATCGCCATGCAGCAGGGAACACGTTTGAATTGACCTCCTCCGGCAGCGCCGGGGACGGAACCGTACCAGTACGCGCCGGCAGGATTAATTTTCCCGGGATCCGCTCGCTGCTTGCCACCGACGTCGATCATGAAGGTGCCTATGCCGTGGGGGATACGAGTACGGAAAACGGTCTTTCCGTTGCGATGAAGTTCACGTTACGCTCAATTATAAAAATGGCCGGGGAGGTCGCCTCATGCGGGTAAGGCATTTATGGATGGGATTATTTGTTGTCGTCCTTATTCTCTCTACAGTTTTCTGGTTGCTCACCCGTTCGTGGCCGGTAGCCCTTTTAACGGCAAAGGAAAAACAAATGACAGATAAACTATTTGAACAGACCAGACCTCAGTGCATTGGCCGCTATCTTTTTGATGTGCCCGCTTCATTCAATAACGTTGCGATGGGTCAGGTGAAAATTAATGAAATGAGAATTACCAGCAAGCGGCTGTATCCTCCGGCGTTTGCACAACGTATCCGGTTACGTGAACAGGAGTTAAAAAATAGTCCTGCAGTTGATCCCCTGGACCTTCCATATCTGAAAGAGGTATACCGGATAAACGATAATACAGTCATTTTTGATCACAATATAAACGGGAGTGTCCCTGGATTCGGGCGAGAACTCGAAGGCCACCTTTACAATAATGGAGTGGCATTTACAGTAACAACTCAGATCCGGGATTTATCCGATCCTAAATATAAAAAAGACAAAGAAGATTATTTGAACAGTGGAACTGCTGAAAATGCACTGAACAATAAACATCAGAAGCTGGCGGAGATGCAAAGCCTGCTATCCCGACTAAAGGGAAGAAATGATGAAGAAGTGCCAACTCTGCCTGGTATCTGTATTCCGGAAGGTTTTATTAGTGATACAAATATCATATCGAAAGATGATATTACTTTTATATATAAGCCAGTTGATTTTGAGATTATCGTTAACAGTTATAATACTCTGGCTAAAGACAACACATTACTGGAGCGAGGTAATGAAATAAATGCTGCCCTCATCAGAGTTGGTGCACATACTCTGAAGAAAGGGGCAGTCAAACTACCGGAGATAAATGCAGAAGAGTGGCTGATGAAAGGTAAGCAGGACATCTATCAACCGAAAGAGAAAAACGTTAATTTCTATACGTTTCAGTTTTACGGTAATGAAAAAACGGGTGATTTGAAACAACCCGTATTCTCTGTTGAGTTACATAACTCTGGTTTGGAAACGAAAACCTATACAGATTCACAACTGGTTGATATCTGGGACAGAATTACCAGAACATTCAGGTATCGAACTGGATCAGCTCCGGTAAACACCAGGGAGTAGATGCATCTTAAATAAAAGATAGGTCTGAACATATTTTTAATACTGGTTTTAATTTTGAGATAACCACCTGCTGCTAATCAACAGAATCCTATAAATTAAAACTGAAATTTCTTATGCCGGCTGGAGAGAGAAAAGATCAGCGGGCTGGAATTTGATGTGAAACAGGGAGTGGACGCATGAGTAATAATCCCCCGTTAAGATTCAGCCATAGCCACCACCTGCTTTCGGTTAAGGGCTGTGAGTCCGCGCTCGATGTGCTGTCTTTAGAAGGTGATGAGGCCCTCAGCACGCCGTTCCGCTATCGTATTGAATTCACTAGTTTTGACCACGCTATCGCCAGAGAGGCGATGCTGATGAAGCCCGGTTCGCTGACGCTGCAGGCCCCGGTTGACCAGGGTTACGGCATTAAAACGCAGCAGCCGGTGCGGGTGATTCAGGGAGTGGTGACCGGTTTTGAGCGCCTGGGCACGTCAAAAGATGAAACGCATTACGCCCTGACGCTCAGGCCCCGTCTGGCGCTGCTCGACCGTTCGCACCAGAACGCCATTTACCAGGACATG
>NZ_JAIWJZ010000149.1:0-6584 GCF_020216105.1 Enterobacter sp. K16B | reverse complement strand
GAGCGGTTGAAGGCACCGGTCTTGAAAACCGGCGACCCGAAAGGGTTCCAGAGTTCGAATCTCTGCGCTTCCGCCAGATATAAACCCCAGGTTACTTGTTAACCTGGGGTTTTTCTTTTTGCTTCAGCGCAGGTTTGCCCATCACCAGATTCTGGCCATTCCTTCGCTTGCCGGGCGAACGAGCGTAAAACCAAATTTTGCATAAAGCTCAGGCACGTCGGCCATTAAGCAAACGTAGGCTCCTTTGCAGGCGTGGGTATCCAGCCAGGCAACAAGCGTTTCCATTATGACCCTGCCGAGTCCTCTCCCCTGATGAAGCGGATCAACGGCGACGTCGACAATATCGAAATTCAACGCACCGTCCCCCACGATCCGCCCCATACCTACCGGTTTACCCTCACACAGAATATGCATGCCATAACAGCTGCCGGGCAGCGCTTTTCGGGCCGCCTCCAGCGGGCGAGGGCTAAGGCCCGAGATTTCGCGCAGCCGGCAAAACGCTTCTGCAGTGGGGACGGTTTCAACCACGGTATAGTTATCAGGCATAAGAAGAGCTCCAGTCGGTGTTCAGTAAAGGGCTTCAGTCTGGCAGTAAAATTGACTAAAGACGATTTCACGGACCGATCATGTTCACACTTTTAACCTCTCGCTATTCTCCTGTGAAAATCAGGCGTTATCATTCACCCCGTAAATACCTTTTCATCTCTTACCGAGGCTTTGATGCTGGAGAATGTTTTCATCAGATAATCAGCTTCCCGCCCTTCTCAGGACGGACTGGTTATCGCTGCGCTTAAACCTTACGCACGCACCTGCTGGTGTGGGCTCGTTTTTACGCATGATGATTACACAGGTTTTCCAGTATGAATTTATCCCGTCAGGAACAACGTACCTTACACGTTCTCGCCAAAGGTGGACGTATTGTGCACGTCCGCGACAGTTCTGGCCGCGTCACGTCCGTTGAGTGTTATACCCGTGAAGGGTTGGTGCTGAGCGACTGCACGCTCAGCGTCTTCAAAAAACTCCGCACTAAAAAGCTGATCCGTTCCGTGAACGGGCAGCCTTACCGCATCAATACCACCGGGCTGAATAACGTTCGCGCCCAGCTGGACAATCGCTAAGCGGAAGAAATCACGCCACCCTCGGGTGGCGTTCATACATTGAACGGAATGTCGACCGGGTAAGCGCAGCGCCACCCGGCAAGAAACGCGGCGTTAAGAGCGGATAAAAGCCAGAATATCCGCGTTGATGGTATCCGCGTGGGTGGTATGCATCCCGTGTGGGAAGCCCGGATAAATTTTCAGTACGCTGTTCGCCAGCAACTGGTCCTGCAGAAGGGCGGCATTTTTATACGGCACGACCTGATCGTCGTCGCCCTGCATCACCAGAACGGGAACCGTAATGGCTTTCAGATCTTCCGTCTGGTCGGTCTCTGAAAACGCCTTGATCCCTTCGTAGTGCGCTTTGGCGCTGCCGATCATGCCCTGACGCCACCAGTTCTGAATCGTTCCCTGCGAAACCTCGGCGCCATCGCGATTAAAACCGTAGAAAGGACCGCTGGCAACGTCGAGGTAAAACTGGGCGCGGTTAGCCGCCAGCGCCTGGCGAAAACCATCGAAAACCTCAATCGGCGTGCCGCCGGGGTTAGCGTCCGTTTTGACCATCAGAGGAGGGACGGCGCTGACAAGCACCGCTTTGGCGACGCGACCCTGCGGCTGACCATACTTCGCCACATAGCGGGCGACCTGGCCGCCGCCGGTAGAGTGACCGACGTGAACGGCATTGCGTAAGTCCAGGCTTTCAACAACGGCTGACGCATCGGCCGCATAGTGATCCATATCATGCCCTTCACTCACCTGATCCGAACGTCCATGACCGCGGCGATCGAGCGCGATAACGCGATAGCCTTCCGCAAGGAAGAAGAGCATCTGGTTATCCCAGTCATCTGCACTTAACGGCCAGCCGTGGTGGAAGACGATGGGCTGCGCCTCTTTTGGACCCCAGTCTTTGTAGTAAATGTTGACGCCATCTTTCGTGGTAACGAATGCCATACCGCTGACTCCTCTGTTAAAGGCAAAACGCGTGCCGACTGAACGCAGTGCAGATCAGTAATGCCTTAATTAAGTTGGTTTTTTTCTGTTTCCCGTACCGACAGTACTCCTAAAGTGTAGGATAAAGCGTAAAAGCAGGCGGTTTCATTTTTGTTAACGGTGTTCTTCAATATAGCGGGCCAGGTCCGCCGGGGTTTTCAGCACCGTCGCCACGTCTGTTGGCGGGATCATACAGCCGTAAACGTCCTGCACTTCCAGTACCATGTCGACCGCCAGAATAGAGTCGAGAATGTCTGAGTCAATCAGTTCATCGTGGAAACCGACCTTACGGGATAATACGTTTTCGAACAGGGCGAGAATTTCTTGTTCCATCATTTTTTCCTGGTGTCATTAATGTGTGCGGGCGTAAGCGTCCAGCAGTTTGCGGTCAATTTTGCCGTTAGGATTCAACGGTAAAGCGTCTTTGACGATAATTTGTGACGGTACCATATAGGGTGGAACCACCTTCGACAGGGCGGTTTTGATCGTATCCGGTGCCAGCTCCGTCACGCAGAAGGCGGCAATGCGCAGTACGCTACCACAGGATTTCATCAGCGGCAGTACCACCGCTTCGTTGATGCCGGACATGGCCAGCAGACGGTTTTCGATCTCGTTGATTTCAATACGGTAACCATTCAGTTTGATCTGGCTGTCATTGCGGCCCTGACAATAGATGAGCCCTGCTTCATACCCCAGATCGCCGGTCCGGTAGCCACGAAAGGCTTCATTTTCACGGTAGAGCAATTTTGCCGCGTTCTCCTGCGGCAGGCCGAGGTAGCCGCGCATAACGTTCTTACCCCAGATAATCAGCTCGCCCTCGGCGGTAATTTCCATTTTGCTCTCTGGCATCATGACCCCCACCGGCAGCACGGCGCTGTCGCTGTTGAGGATCTCATCCGTTATCTCCACCACAGTTGTCGCAATGGTCGCTTCCGTCGGGCCATAGGCGTTAATGATGTTGGCCTGCGGGAAACGGCGGCGTAGCTGCTTAACCAGCGCTTTATTTAACACCTCACCAATGAAGATAAAGACCTTGAGTGCTGGCAAATACTCGCTGTTGAACTGCGGGGACAGCAGCTGCTGGTAAGCAAAAGAGGGGGTAGAAACCCAGGCGGACACCGCGTTGCTTTTCAGCCGCGCCAGCCAGTTTGCTTTCTGAATATCCTCTTTGGCGTTCAGTACGATGTGTCCCCCCATCGCCAGATTCGCCAGTAACGGGATCAGGGAGAGGTCAAAACTGAATACCGCGTGGTTCATCAGCACCGGTTGTTCCGGCAGTGAAAAGTCTTTGCTGACCCATTTCATGAAGTGCCATACGCTCTCACGGCCAATCTGCACGCCTTTAGGCTTGCCGGTGCTGCCCGAGGTAAACATGATATAGGCCAGATCCTGCTCCTCCAGCACCTTGCCTGTCTCACCGGTGGCGGTGAACTGCCGGGTCGCCACGTCGTAATAGTAAGGGGCACTGGCCAGATGGCAGATCTCCTTCAGCCTTTCCTGCGGATAGATGCAGTCGACCGGGATATACGGAATGTTATGCAGCAGGCAGCTATAAATCGCTACGGCAAATTCCGCCTGCTGGTGTCCGTACAAGACGACCGGCGTACCTGCAACAGGCCGGCAGCGCTGATAGCGCTGCGCCCAGTCCGTCACGGCTGCGGAAAGCTGTTCCCAGCTTAGAGATTCGTCGCTGCCGCTGATGGCCAGCTGTTGCGGACGCGCGGGATCGCATAATGCCGCACGTAAGAAATCCTGCAGTGCCTGAAGGTCGGCGTGATTTTTCATAGAGGTGACATTCCACTAAAGATGTAAAGGGACCCTGCCGCGCTTCCCAGCGTCAGAATTCGCCCCAAAAAAGCAACAGCCGGATACTGCAATCCGCGCTGTAATGCCGGGCTGCGTTTGGCTGACCACAACAGCATGTTATGGGCCACCGAAATCGCGCCAAACAGCGCGCCGCTGATGACATAATGGCGTTCCAGACCATTCCACGCGCCCATGCAGAACAGGGTGCAAAAAATGCCGATATTTTGCGCCAGCGTTTTGTTCTGACGGAAAAAAGTAAACTTCATCAGGTTCATATAGACGGGCATAAACACCACATCACGCAGCCATTCAGACAGGCTGATGTGGAAGCGACGCCAGAAATCCTGCGGGTTTTTGGCGAGAAGGGGCATATTGAAGTTTGCCGGAATGTTCAACCCAAACAGGCGGCCCGCACCGATGGCCATATTGCTGTAGCCCGCAAAATCAAAATAGAGATAGGCGCTATAGGCCAGTGACATCACCACGCCCACGGTCAGCGTAAACGGCTTATGGCTCCAGGGCTGCACGACAAGTGAATCAACCAGCATGGCAAACAGGAACTTCTGGACAATGCCGGTAATGATTTGCTCCAGCGCCACTAAAAACTGTTCGCGGTTAAGGGCAAAGACGGGCTTACTGACATCGCTCATCCATGTCCGCCAGCGGTACATGGGGCCCGCCAGAATAATAAAGGGCATAAACAGATAGCAGAAATAATGCAGGAAATTCTGTCCTTCTTTTTTACTGCGATAGAGCAGCACGTCCACCGCGCGGAACGTCATAAAAGAGAGGCCGATCATGCCGAGATGATGATTAAGATGCAGTTTCACCAAAAATAAAGGCAGCAGCGTTAACACAATCGCCTGCCAGGTTTTTAACCAGCCTTTTTCTTTTAACGTGGCGACAAGGTAAAAACTGAAAAAAACGACCGCGGGAACACGGTAATCACCCTGAAAAATATAGCCCCAGCCTAATGCGGCGAGGACGGATAACGCCGATAAATACGTCAGGCGATGACGTAATACGCGATTGATCAGCGCAAACGCCAGGGCGGATGAAAATAAATAGACAAAAAACATGCCTGAGCTGTACATCATTCGGCCTCAGAACTTTTGATATTCAAAATGCAGCTGCATACTCATGCTGTCATCGACAGAGGTCCACGCGACGATGGTGATCGCCAGCAGGAGATAAAGGAAAAAAAGACGGATCGCGATTTTCATTATTTAAAACTCTGCGCAATAAAGCGAATCATAGGAACCCAGGCCAGCTCGGAAGGGTGCAAACGATCCCAGTTCCAGCCATTCTGATAAGGCATGGCGTACATATCGAAATAAGGGATCTGGTTCGCTTCCAGAATGGTTTGAATTTGCTTATCAACCGGGCGGAAGGTATCGGTATTGTAAAGCGCCCAGGGATTCACCGGGTCGACGATAGCAATCACCTGCACGTGACGGTCTTTCAGCAACTGGACAGTTTTTTTGAACGCGGCGATTTGCGCAGGTACGACCGGTGTGTCATCCCACTGCTGTCGCGTACCGTCCTCCTCGTAAATCGTTTTGTCCATCCATAGTGTGGCCGCGCTCTGCTGGCGTTTTTTATTGAGCTCGCGGGCATTCGCCAGCTCTTTATCCCAGTCCGGGGTGATGTGGGTTGTGGGCTGCTGCGGCCAGGGCTGCGCCGTCCCGGGCGTGATGTGGAGCAGCGCCAGCCAGTCGTTTTTAATCAGGGTGCAGATATTGGCAAACTGGTAACTCAGCTCGTCCCACATCAGACCGGGGTGCCAGCCAAAGACGCGCATTTGACCAAAGGTTAAATGACTTATTTCTTTGGCATCAATATGCTTTAAGTAATTTACCAGCAACGGGCGCGCCTGCGGATCCTGCATCAGCGGATTAAAAACAGAGGACGGGAAATTATCGGCATAGATAGCAGGAGGCAAACCTTTTGAATAAAAGCTGTCCGGTGCCAGAAGCAAAACAACTTTACTGTTTGCGTTAAGGCTATTTTTAAAACGTGAGAGCAGCAAAAATTGCGTTTCGTCATCGACAAAGGCATCGCCATACGCCACAACGGGTTGGTGCAATTGCTTATTAAAGTAATTATATACCGCGTAATGTTCATCTTCCGAGGTTGCAACCTCAGACGCACCAATGAAAAAAATCGCATTCCCTTCTAAGGCATGGGAAATAGTCGCTATTTTTTCCGCTTGTTCTTTCGGCGTGCCCGCCATTGATTTAATCAGCGGCTGGAAGGTGAGGGGCGGATTAACGCCCGACACGAACGGATGAACACAAAGGAACAACATGGCCAGGGTCGCCATCAGGATATGTAAGCAAAGCGTATTTTTGATTTTCATCATCAACCAGTAAGACTACATGGCAGTAATTTCTACAATCTGTGGGTAATCAAATTCATAACAATTACACAACAAATGGCGGTCTATTTTTTTTGGCATTCTATACCAGAGTGTTTTAAAAGGATGAGCGTTGCTGTGTAACGGTATGTACAAGGGGGCGAAGAAAGAACGGGGACCCCGGCCCGGTGGCTTTTTGAGCAATCAACCCTCCGTAGTCAAAAATAGAAAAATTCCTGCTTTACAAGGCGCTAATAGATGTTTATAGTGCGCCTCACTTTGGAAGCGTGGCCGAGCGGTTGAAGGCACCGGTCTTGAAAACCGGCGACCCGAAA
>NZ_JAIWJZ010000016.1:0-26424 GCF_020216105.1 Enterobacter sp. K16B | reverse complement strand
GTGGGGTCTCCCCATGTGAGAGTAGGGAACTGCCAGGCATCAAACAAGTGAAGAGGCCATCCGAAAGGATGGCCTTTTTGCGTTTCTGAACCAATGAATTTTGTAGGCCGGGTAAGGCAAAGCCGCCACCCGGCTAGTCAGGCCGCATTCCACGCCACAATAAATTCCGCAATCCCATCCACATCATTTAAATTCAGTACCGGAACCTCAAGCGGCAACATAACATCACTGGCGACGGCAATCACATGCTCATCAAGCGTTAATTCGCTGACATCATGCCCGGCATCGCTTCTGAACAGCAGGATCTTTGGCACGGCCTCATGCTTAAACCCCTCAACCAGCACCAGATCCAGCGTGGAATGATCCATTCGACTCACCAGGTACGAGAGATCCAGAGGCGCTTCATCCGGCGTTTCTGTCATTAATGCCCAGCGCTGAGAACTTGCCACCATCGTTTGCGCTGCACCCGCTTTACGCAACTCATAGCTATCTTTGCCTGGTTTATCGACATCCATATTATGGTGGGTGTGCTTGATCAGTCCGGGACGGATACCTCTGGCACACAGCGCAGGAATGAGCTTTTTTAACAACGTGGTTTTCCCGGTGCCACTCCAGGCGGAAATAGCCAGAACAGGTCTCATCTTTTCTCCTGCATCATCTGCAACTCTTCACACGTATTCACGTTCACAAACGCTGCTTTCACATCGCTAAAATCAACGGAATGGCCGCCAGACTCGCGCATAAAGACCATCACTCTGCGTTCGCCTGCCGTGAGGTACTCCTGCAGGGCAGGTGCGAGCGATCGGTGCATCAACGCAATAGCAGGATGGTCACGCTCCCCGTCGTGTACCCAAACCACGGGCGCTGTACCACGAAGCCGGAACAGCCGCTCGACAAGACAGGACGGAATAAAGGGCGTATCGCAGGGGCAGAAGATAAACCACTCGCCCTGAGATTGTTGCATAACGGAAAGCATACCGGCCAGCGGTCCCGGATAATCTTTCAGGTTATCCGGGTAAACGGCATACCCGCTGCGCTGGTAAGTGTCGATATGCCTGTTCGCACTGATGACCATTGTTGTCACCTGGTCTGCGAGTATATCTGCGACACATTGCCATAGAGGTTTGCCGTTCAGACATTGTAACCCCTTATCTTTCCCACCCATTCGTGTCGCCCTACCGCCAGCCAGAACGACCCCAATGATTTCCTGGTTAAGATTCACGAATATCGCCTCTTTTATTGTGGGATTGACCCTGCTAACGTGTCACTCTAAATGAAAGGAGCACCACCATGAAATGTAAACGTCTGAATGAAGTTATTGAACTCCTCCAGCCCGCCTGGCAAAAAGAGCCAGAGCTGAATCTGATGCAATTTTTACAGAAACTGGCGAAAGAGTCAGGTTTTGACGGCGAACTGGCAGACCTTTCTGACGACATCCTGATCTATCATCTTAAAATGCGTGACTCTGCCAAAGATGCTGTTATTCCTGGTATTCAGAAAGATTATGAGGAAGATTTTAAGACTGCGCTGTTGCGCGCCCGAGGCGTAATTAAAGAGTAAAAGCTTGTAAGTGGCGGCACCGAAATCGCCACAAGATGATATCCTGAATCATTCGTATAATTTCCGGATGATCGGATGAACGACCAGGCTTTTACTTTCCAGACATTACACCCGGACACCATTATGGATGCCCTGTTTGAACAGAGCATTCGGGTGGATTCCGGGCTAACACCGTTAAACAGCTACGAAAACCGCGTCTATCAATTCCAGGACGAGGATCGTCAGCGCTTCGTCGTAAAGTTCTATCGTCCTGAACGCTGGTCCGCAGAACAGATTCAGGAAGAGCATCAGTTTGCCCACGATCTGCTGGATGACGATGTCCCCGTTGCCGCACCGCTAAAATTCAATAACCAAACGCTCCTGACGCACGAAGGGTTTTATTACGCGGTATTCCCGAGTCTGGGCGGTCGTCAGTTTGAAGCGGATAATATCGATCAGATGGAGTGGGTGGCTCGCTATCTGGGGCGCATACATCAGACGGGGCGCAAAAAAGCCTTTATTGCCCGCCCGACTATTGGCATTCAGGAATACCTTCTTGAACCACGTGGCATATTCGAAACATCTGCCATGATCCCCACTGCGCTAAAGGATGATTTCCTCAACGCTACCGATAAGCTTATTGCTGCGGTGAAAAACTGCTGGCGTGATGATATTTCCGTCCTGCGCCTGCATGGCGATTGTCACGCCGGAAATATTCTCTGGCGCGATGGCCCGCTCTTTGTCGATCTTGATGATGCGCGTATGGGGCCAGCGGTTCAGGACCTGTGGATGCTGCTCAATGGCGACAAAGCTGAGCAACGCATGCAGCTTGAAACCATTATTGAAGCCTATGAAGAATTTAGCCCATTTAATTCAGACGAAATTGCCCTGATTGAGCCTTTACGTGCTATGCGTTTTGTTTATTATCTCGCATGGTTAATCAGGCGTTGGGACGATCCCGCATTTCCTCGAAATTTCCCGTGGCTTACCGGAGAGGATTACTGGCGTAGCCAGATATCTACATTTACTGAGCAGGTCAAGGTTCTTCAGGAGCCCCCTCTGCAATTAACGCCGATGTATTAATTGGACACACCCAGGAGAGAGTTAATCATGAAAAAAATTTGGCTGGCGCTGGCAGGTATGATTCTGGCATTTAGCGCTTCTGCTGCGCAGTTTACCGACGGCAAACAGTACATCACGCTGGACAAACCGGTCGCTGGCGAGCCACAGGTTCTGGAGTTCTTCTCGTTCTATTGCCCACACTGCTATCAGTTTGAGCAGGTGCTGCATGTCTCTGACAGCGTGAAGAAAAAACTGCCGGAAGGCACCAAAATGACCAAGTACCACGTTGAGTTCCTGGGTCCACTGGGCAAAGACCTGACTCAGGCATGGGCGGTGGCTATGGCATTGGGCGTGGAAGATAAGATCACGTCGCCAATGTTTGAAGCCGTACAGAAAACCCAGACCGTTCAGACCACTGCGGATATCCGCAAAGTGTTCGTTGAAGCCGGCGTAAAAGGTGAAGAGTATGATGCAGCATGGAACAGCTTCGTAGTGAAATCACTGGTTGCCCAGCAGGAAAAAGCGGCGGCTGACCTCCAGCTCCAGGGCGTTCCGGCGATGTTTGTTAACGGCAAATATCAGCTGAACATGCAGGGCATGGACACCAGCAGCATGGATATCTTCGTACAGCAGTATGCAGATACCGTGAAATACCTGGTTGAGAAGAAGTAATTTCACTGATGTAAAAACGCCGGTCACTGACCGGCGTTTTTGTATGAAGATTTTATATTGTCTATCTGTTCGTCTTTCTCTTTCCAGAGCGTATTAAGCCACTGCTGGAAACGACGTTTGAAATTTTTATCGTTTACGTAGTCACCGTGCAGTTCAGCGTCTATCGGCACCAGCTCAACACGGACAACAATGCGCGTCAGTTTGCCGCTGAGCATATCGAAGAACGGCGTCTTATCGTTTTCCGGATAGCAGAGCGTGACGTTCAGCAGTTTATCGAACTGTGCGCCCAGCACATTCAGCGCCATCGCTATGCCCGCGGCCTTTGGCGGCAGCAGGTTCTGATAAGGGGAGCGCGTTTGCTGGCGCTTCTCTTGTGTAAACCGGGATCCTTCAACGAAGTTCACGATGGTGGTGGGATGCGCGCGAAATTTTTCACAGGAACGGCGTGTTGTCTCCACGTCCTTGCCGCGACGTTCTGGATGACGAATCAAATAGCTGCGCGAATAGCGTTTCATAAACGGCATATCGAGCGCCCAGCAGGCCAGTCCGATAAAAGGCACCCACGCGAGCTGCTGTTTCAGGAAGTATTTGTTCATGGGGATGTGCTTGCGGAAAAGCACACACAACACCACGATATCAGCCCAACTGTGATGATTACAGATCAGCAGATACCAGTTCTTTTTATTAAGGTTTTCCAGCCCTTCGACGTCCCACTTCAGATGCGGGTTCAGGCGCAGCAGGATCGCCAGACCTTCGCACCAGCAGTACATCATGAAGTTACAAAATGCGGATACGGCTCGCCACACCACAGGGACAGGCAGCAGCAGTTTAATGATCCCGGCGATAATGATCGGCACAGAGCAGGCGATAGTCACCAGGATAGTTAAAATGATGCTTAACAGTAAAGTTATTGCAGCGAGCAATCTCGACATGATGAGTCTTTTCAAGTAGTTAGCTTTAAATGAGCGGCCGGCTATTTGGCGCTGGGCGCTGATTTTACCAGAAAACAGACAAAGTAATGGCGCTTTCATGTCAGGAGTGGGCCGCTTTTACCCTGGCGCAGAAGATTTCTCTATGATTCTTCGCTTATCAAGGCTTATATCCACATAGACTAAATTGTCATCAGTTGGCTCTATAGATAGGATCCAACACACTAACAATATGATTATTAAGATCTAAATATCATCCCATATGTCTTTTTTGCGTCTGTTATTCATATGAAGTGAAAATATACACAAACTTATCCACAGTTTTATTTTTGCGAGCGATCCTGACGATCGCAAAATCTTTTCCTGTATCTGGCGCTAATACCTGATGTTTTCATCCTTCTGTGGCATCCTTTAGGCATAAATTGATTAAAGGCACGGACATTATGGTTCAGATCCCAGAAAACCCTCTTATTCTCGTCGATGGCTCTTCTTACCTGTATCGGGCGTACCATGCGTTTCCTCCTCTGACCAACAGCGCAGGGGAACCTACCGGCGCAATGTACGGCGTGCTGAATATGCTGCGCAGCCTGATCCTTCAGTATCAGCCAACCCATGCGGCCGTCGTTTTCGATGCGAAAGGTAAAACGTTCCGCGATGAGTTGTTTGAGCATTACAAATCCCACCGTCCGCCAATGCCTGACGATCTGCGTGCGCAGATTGAGCCGCTGCACGCCATGGTGAAAGCGATGGGTCTGCCGCTGCTGGCTGTCTCAGGCGTTGAAGCGGATGACGTCATCGGTACGCTGGCGCGTGAAGCAGAAAAGATGGGCCGTCCGGTACTGATCAGCACCGGTGATAAAGATATGGCGCAGCTGGTGACGCCAGGGATCACCCTGATTAACACCATGACCAACACCATTCTGGGGCCGGAAGAGGTGGTCGCAAAGTATGGCGTGCCGCCAGAGCTGATTATCGATTTCCTCGCGTTGATGGGCGACTCCTCGGATAACATCCCTGGTGTGCCGGGCGTCGGTGAAAAAACGGCACAGGCGCTGCTGCAGGGGCTGGGCGGGCTGGATACGCTTTACGCGGAGTCGGATAAAATCGCCGGGCTCTCCTTCCGTGGGGCAAAAACCATGGCCGGAAAACTGGAAGAGAACAAAGAGGTGGCTTATCTCTCTTATCAGCTGGCGACCATCAAAACCGATGTCGAACTGGAACTGGGCTGTGAACAGCTGGAGGTACAACAGCCTTCCGCTGACGCGCTGCTGAGCCTGTTTAAGAAATACGAATTTAAACGCTGGACCACTGACGTGGAAGCCGGTAAATGGCTGCAGGCAAAAGGGGCCAAACCTGCTGCAAAGCCGAAGGAAACCATTGTTATTGATGCCGAAGAGCAGGCGGAAGAAGAAGCCGTGGCGCTTTCCTTCGACAACTATGAAACCATTCTTGAAGAATCGCAGCTCATCGCCTGGATTGAGAAACTGAAAAAGGCACCTGTCTTCGCTTTTGACACCGAAACGGACAGTCTCGATAACATCTCTGCCAATATGGTGGGCCTCTCCTTTGCGACAGAGCCGGGTGTTGCGGCCTATGTTCCTGTGGCGCATGATTATCTGGATGCGCCGGAGCAAATCTCGCGCGACCGTGTGCTTGAGTTGCTGAAGCCAATCCTGGAGGACGAAAAGGCGCTGAAGGTCGGGCAGAACCTCAAGTATGACCGCGGCATTTTGCAAAACTACGGCATTGAACTGCGTGGAATTGCCTTTGACACTATGCTCGAATCCTACATTCTGGATAGCGTCGCGGGCCGCCACGATATGGATTCCCTCTCTGAGCGCTGGCTTAAGCACAAAACCATCACGTTTGAAGAGATTGCCGGTAAAGGGAAAAATCAGCTTACCTTTAACCAGATTGCTCTAGAAGAAGCCGGACGCTACGCGGCGGAAGACGCTGATGTCACGCTGCAGCTACACCTGAAGATGTGGCCAAAACTGCAGAAGCATGAAGGGCCGCTGAACGTATTCCAGAACATCGAGATGCCGCTGGTTCCCGTGCTTTCACGCATCGAACGTAACGGTGTCAAAATCGACCCGACGGTACTGCATAACCACTCCGGGGAGCTTGCACAGCGCCTGACCGAGCTTGAGCAAAAGGCGCATGAGCTTGCCGGTGAGCCGTTTAATCTCTCCTCTCCAAAACAGCTGCAAACCATTCTGTTTGAAAAGCAGGGGATCAAACCGCTGAAGAAAACCCCTGGTGGCGCGCCATCAACTTCAGAAGAGGTTCTGGAAGAGCTGGCGCTGGATTATCCGCTGCCAAAAGTGATTCTGGAGTACCGCGGTCTGGCGAAGCTGAAATCGACCTACACTGATAAGCTGCCGCTGATGATCAACCCGAAAACGGGTCGTGTACACACCTCCTATCATCAGGCTGTCGCGGCAACGGGTCGTCTCTCGTCAACCGATCCAAACCTGCAGAACATCCCGGTACGTAACGAAGAAGGCCGCCGTATTCGCCAGGCCTTTATTGCACCCGATGACTATCTGATTGTTTCTGCAGACTACTCGCAAATTGAGCTGCGTATTATGGCGCACCTGTCCCGTGACAAGGGGCTGTTGACGGCGTTTGCCGAAGGGAAGGATATCCACCGGGCGACCGCGGCGGAAGTTTTCGGTCTGCCACTGGAGAACGTGACAAACGAACAGCGCCGCAGCGCGAAAGCGATCAACTTCGGTCTGATTTACGGCATGAGTGCATTTGGTCTTTCTCGCCAGCTTAATATCCCGCGCAAAGAGTCGCAGAAGTATATGGATCTCTACTTTGAGCGTTATCCGGGCGTACTGGACTATATGGAACGCACCCGTGCTCAGGCGAAGGAGAAAGGCTACGTTGAAACCCTGGATGGCCGTCGCCTCTATTTACCGGACATCAAATCCAGCAACGCGGCACGTCGTGCGGGCGCAGAACGTGCAGCAATCAACGCCCCGATGCAGGGAACCGCAGCGGACATTATCAAGCGCGCCATGATCGCGGTGGATGCGTGGCTGGAACAGGAGAAGCCACGCGTGAAAATGATCATGCAGGTACACGATGAACTGGTATTCGAAGTGCACAAAGACGATCTTGATACCGTGTCGAAGAAGATCCACGAACTGATGGAAAGCAGCATGACACTTGACGTGCCGTTGCTGGTGGAAGTGGGAAGTGGTGAAAACTGGGATCAGGCTCACTAACGGTTCGGGCAATAACGCGCTTTTTATGTAAGTTAGCAACATAACGATGTGCGTTTTGTGACGATCATTAGAATTCCCTATGTAAAGAATGAAAAAAAACTACAAAAAGTGCTTTTTCTGCGGCAAAAAAAGGGGTAGAGTTAGCGACGTAGGGTACAGAGGTAAGATGTTCTATCTTTCAGACCTTTTACTTCACGTAATCGGATTTGGCTGAATATTTTAGCCGCCCCAGTCAGTAATGACTGGGGCGTTTTTTATTGTGGCAAAGAAAATTCAGGTAAAAAAAGCGCGGCCATTGCCGCGCCCGGTATCACTCTTCTTCCGCTTCTGTCGCGGGTTCCAGCTCGCTAAACCAGGTGTCGAGCTTCTGACGCAGCTTGTCCACACCCTGCTTTTTCAGCGAGGAGAACGGCTCAACCTGTACGTCACCGTTGAAGGCCAGCACCGCTTCGCGAACCATATTCACCTGCGCTTTGCGCGCACCGCTCGCCAGCTTATCCGCTTTTGTCAGCAGCACCAGAACGGCAATATCACTTGCGACAGCCCAGTCGATCATTTGCTGATCGAGGTCTTTCAGCGGGTGGCGAATATCCATTAGCACCACCAGACCCTTCAGGCACATGCGTTTTTCCAGGTATTCACCGAGCGCACGCTGCCACTTGATCTTCATCTCTTCCGGTACCTGGGCATAACCGTAACCCGGTAAGTCGACCAGGCGTTTGCCATCGGCCACTTCAAACAGGTTAATCAGCTGGGTACGGCCAGGTGTTTTTGAGGTACGCGCCAGGTTCTTCTGATTGGTCAGCGTATTCAGTGCGCTGGATTTTCCCGCGTTTGAACGGCCAGCAAAGGCCACTTCGATACCGGTATCAGAAGGCAGGTGGCGAATATCGGGCGCACTGGTGACAAAATGCGTCTGTTGGTAGTTCCAGGTAGTCACGTGGTCGTCTCCAAAAATCGTAATCTGCGGGGGATTATACCTGAATGCGGGCAAAAGACTTTTTTCATTGCACTCCGCCTGTAGGCTTAAGCCCTGGCCGCTGTGAGAGATCGGCTATAAGTACTATGGGATATTTCAGAGAAATCGCAGGGGTAAAAAAAGACAAACTGTTTTAAATCATAATCTTATTTCCGGGTAATTATCTGAAAATCCGTTTTTGTACCGTTTCGTTGCTTGTTAGTTTAAGCGAACACGGTAAAGTATGCGGCAAGGCGAGGAAGCCAACAGGATAATGACTTAAGGATAAGGGTCAGGAGCGCCAGGAGGCGAAGACGCAGGATTGTCAGGATGACAAACGCCTGGAGGCGTTTTAACAGGAAAGGGAACCGTATCACGGACGGTAGTAGCCAAGGGATAAACAGGGTTTGTTGTTGGCAAACAAGGAATGTCTGACCCGCTAAGGGTTGTGAGTCAGGAAAAAAGGCGACAGATTGCTCTGTCGCCTTTTTTCTTTGCTTGCTTTCTGCTAGATTTCGCCGCAATTCTATACTGAAGAAAACGACTTAAAGATAAAACATCATGAAAAAACCGACCTCCGCAGCGGGCGCTAAACGCCCTGCCAAAGCACGCCGCAAAACGCGCGAAGAACTGAACCAGGAAGCGCGCGATCGCAAACGCGATAAAAAACATCGCGGTCATGCGGCGGGTAGCCGTGCAAACGGTGGCGGTACAGCAGGTGCTTCTGCTAAAAATAAGCCGCAGAAAGATCCACGTATCGGCAGTAAAACTCCCATTCCACTGGGCGTGACAGACACCCCGGTTACTAAGCAGCACAAACCAAAGAGCGAGAAACCTATGCTTTCACCGCAGGCTGAGCTGGATTTGCTGGAGAACGATGAGCGCCTGGACGCGCTGCTGGAACGTCTTGAAGAGGGGGAAACCCTGACTGCGGAAGAGCAGTCATGGGTGGATGCTAAACTGGATCGTATCGACGAGCTGATGCAGAAGCTGGGCCTGTCATACGACGATGACGAAGATGAAGAAGAAGAAAAGCAGGAAGATATGATGCGTCTTCTGAAGGGTGGAAACTAACATTTGCACCCGGCAGGAACGATAGTCCTGCTTATAACCCTTCCGGTTGTATGTTATCTGGTGTGGTTATTCGTTAAACTACGGCGGTTGTCGCGGCGACAGAAGTGGCTGCGCACCCGATTGATGGCCCGCAATGGGGCCAGAACGGGCCGCCGTAAACGAACGCGACACCAACGGAAGGAGTGAGCATGTCTGTACCATCTATCGACTGGGATTTGGCCCTGATCCAGAAGTATAACTATTCCGGGCCGCGTTATACGTCCTACCCTACCGCGCTGGAGTTTTCCGACGCCTTCGGCGAGGATGATTTTCAGCAGGCTGTCGCGCGCTATCCTGAGCGTCCGCTGTCGCTCTACGTCCATATTCCGTTCTGCCACAAGCTCTGCTACTTCTGCGGCTGCAATAAAATTGTGACCCGTCAGCAGCACAAAGCCGACCAATACCTTGATGCGCTCGAACAAGAAATTGTGCATCGCGCGCCGCTGTTTGCCGGTCGTCACGTCAGCCAACTTCACTGGGGCGGCGGCACGCCAACCTATCTGAATAAAGCGCAGATCAGCCGTTTGATGACGCTTCTGCGCGGGCACTTCCATTTTAACGATGATGCTGAAATCTCGATCGAGGTCGATCCCCGCGAAATTGAGCTGGATGTGCTGGATCATTTACGCGCCGAAGGCTTCAATCGCCTGAGTATGGGCGTGCAGGACTTCAACAAAGAGGTCCAGCGTCTGGTCAACCGCGAGCAGGACGAAGAATTTATCTTTGCCTTACTCAACCATGCGCGTGACATTGGCTTCACTTCGACCAATATCGATCTGATTTATGGCCTGCCAAAGCAAACGCCGGAAAGCTTCGCCTTCACGCTGAAGCGCGTGTCCGAACTCAACCCGGACCGCCTGAGCGTCTTTAACTATGCGCATCTGCCGACGCTCTTTGCGGCTCAGCGCAAAATCAAAGACGCCGATCTCCCTTCCGCCCAACAGAAGCTGGATATCCTGCAGGAGACCATCACCTCGCTGACCGGGGCCGGCTATCAGTTTATTGGTATGGATCACTTTGCCCGTCCGGATGACGAGCTGGCTATTGCTCAGCGCGACGGGGTACTGCACCGTAACTTCCAGGGCTATACGACCCAGGGCGATACCGATCTGTTGGGGATGGGCGTCTCCGCCATCAGCATGATTGGCGACTGTTACGCGCAGAACCAGAAAGAGCTGAAGCTGTACTATCAGCAGGTGGATGAGACCGGAAACGCGCTGTGGCGCGGTATAGCGTTAACGCGTGACGACTGCATTCGTCGTGATGTGATTAAGGCACTGATCTGCAATTTCCGCCTCGATTTCAGCGATGTTGAGTCGCAATGGGATCTGCAGTTCAGCGATTATTTTGCAGAAGACCTGAATCTTCTGGCACCGCTGGCGAAAGACGGGCTGGTGGCGGTCTCGGAGAGTGCGATTGAGGTCACGCCGAAAGGGCGTCTGTTGATTCGTAATATTTGCATGTGTTTTGACGCCTACCTGCGGCAGAAAGCGCGTTTGCAGCAGTTCTCGCGGGTGATTTAAGCCGCAAAAGCACGAAAGGTAGGCCGGGTAAGGCGTAACCGCCACCCGGCTTTTCATTGACAGCTCGTTAGCTAAACAGCCCAACCAGCGCCGCACACAGCACAGCCGCAACGGCGGTTTGTGGCGTGTGGCTTTCAGCGGCTCCGCTAGAGAGCATATTCACCAGTGTTTCCAGCATGATGTTCACCCCCAATTTCCGGGCACGATCATACAAAACTCAATGAAACAGTAAAGCGCAAAATAACGGCAATTTGCGCTCAATTAATAACCTTTACACAAGAGCTGATATTATTCCATACCCAGCTCTTTAAGCTTGCGCGTCAGGGTATTACGTCCCCATCCCAACAGGCGAGCGGCTTCCTGCTTATGGCCCTGGGTATGACGAAGCGCGGTGGTTAACAGCGTACGTTCCATCTCTGGCTGTGCTTCAGAAAGCAGGTTTTGATGACCGGAACGCAGCGCACGGTCGGCCCACTGTGCCAGCAGCGTCGCCCAGCTGTCCGGCAGCGCGTGCCCGGTACTGCTTTCGGGGGCCGTCGCTTCAAACAGCTCAGCCGGTAAATCCTGAATCAATACTTCCTGCCCGGCGGCCATCACGGTGAGCCAGCGGCAGGTATTTTCCAGCTGACGTACGTTGCCTGGCCACGCCAGACGCGTAAGCGCGGCATCGGTTTCCGGATGAAGCTGTTTGGCTTCCACGCCCAGCTCACGGGCGGCCACCTGCAGGAAATGACGCGCCAGGCGAGGGATATCTTCACGACGTTCACGCAGCGGTGGCAGATGAACGCGAATCACGTTCAGGCGATGGAATAAATCCTCACGGAATTTACCTTCCTGCACCCGCTGCTCCAGGTTCTGGTGGGTCGCGGCAATAATACGCACATCCACCTTCACCGGCGCATAGCCGCCCACGCGATAAAACTGCCCGTCGGCCAGCACGCGCAGCAGGCGGGTCTGGACATCCAGCGGCATATCGCCGATCTCATCCAGGAACAGCGTGCCGCCGTCAGCCTGTTCGAAGCGCCCCTGGCGAATGGTATTCGCACCGGTAAATGCCCCTTTTTCATGGCCGAACAGTTCGGACTCAATCAGGTCCTTCGGGATTGCCGCCATATTCAGGGCAATAAACGGCGCTTTTGCCCGCGGGCTGTGGCGATGTAATGCATGCGCTACAAGCTCTTTACCGGTTCCTGATTCACCGTTAATCAATACGCTGATGGATGAGCGGGACAAACGGCCAATAATGCGAAACACATCCTGCATCGCCGGCGCTTCGCCGATGATGTCTGTCGTTGGACCAAAATCGGGCGTATGGCGCGGCTGTTGCTGCTCCTGATAATGGCTAATCGCGCGCTCAACCAGCGCCACGGCTTCGTCGATATCAAACGGTTTGGGCAGGTAATCGAACGCCCCTTGCTGATAGGCGCTCACCGCGGCATCCAGATCGGAGTGTGCCGTCATGATGATGACCGGAAGCATGGGGTGGCGTTGTTTGATCTGCTTTAACAGCGCCAGCCCGTCCATACCCGGCATACGAATATCCGAAAGCAGCACGTCCGGCGTTTTAGTGGTGAGTGCGTCGAGCACTTCGCTGCCGCTCTCAAACGTCGTGCAGCTTAATCCAGCCCCTGTGAGCGCGCGTTCAAGCACCCAACGGATGGAGCTATCGTCATCGACTACCCAGACTATCCCTCGTTGCATAAACGTCACCTTTATTTTTTAATCGGCAGGAAAACCGAAAACTCGGTATGTCCCGGCCAACTGGTAAATTCAATTTTTCCAGAGTGTTGGTCGATCAAACTGCGGGCAATGGATAAGCCCAGGCCGGTCCCGCCTTCGCGCCCGCTGACCATCGGGTAGAACAGGGTATCCTGCAGATGCGAGGGAATACCGGGCCCGTTATCCTCAACGTCGATTCGGGCTGCCAGACGGTAGCGCACGCCGTGTAACGTCAGCTGGAAAGCGGTGCGGGTGCGTAAAACAATCTCGCCCCCTTCCGGCCCCAGCGCCTGCAGCGCATTGCGTACAATGTTCAACAGGACCTGTTCTATCTGGTCCGGGTCATGCGCCAGTTCCGGCAGGCTTGGGTCGTAATCACGCACCAGCGTGACGTTCTCCGGCAGCTCCATAGAGACGAGTTTCACCACCCGTTCAGCCACTTTATGGATGCTTTCTGTGACATGCATTCCCGGCTGTTGCGGCCCGAGAAGACGATCAACCAGATTACGCAGACGGTCTGCCTGCTCAATGATGACGTTGGTGTACTCCGCCAGCGCAGGGTCGGGCAGCGCCTTGGTCAGAAGCTGCGCTGCGCCGCGTAACCCACCCAGCGGGTTTTTGATTTCATGCGCCAGGCCCCGCACCAGATCGCGGGCGGCAATTTGCTGCGCATGCTGAAGCTGTTCCTGGCTCAGTCGACGCTGATTATCCATCGGCGCCATTTCCAGCAGGATCAATCCTTCAGGAAGACGTTGCGCGGTAAGCGACAGAATATGCGAGCGCCCGTCGATCACCAGCGTCACTTCGTTATCGGTGAACCCCTGGCCCGCCTGTAAACTTTCCTGCATCAGGCCAATATTCAGTGAAAAATAGCTCAGGAGTTCCGGAAGCGGGGTGCCAAACAGTTTACGCGCGCTTTGGGCAAGCAGCTGCTGCGCCGCCGGGTTGGCGTAATGCACGGCCAGCTCGTCATCGACCAGCAAAATGCTGTTAATCAAAGAATTGAGGATCTGCCCAGCATCGGGCAGCGTGCCAGTTGCCATTCAGCAGTCTCCTGGAGTTGTTTGCACTAATTTAGTGCAGTATAGCGTTTTCGGCGTAAAAAGCGCGTGAGATCAGGTTGTTGGTGGAGAAAAAAGCCCATCCGGAGATGGGCTAAAAGTTTCCACGGCAACTACTCCCGGCGCTTGTCACGCCGGGTAAAACAACTTAATTAAACGCTGTAGTACAGTTCGAACTCAACCGGATGCGGAGTCATGCGCACGCGGTCGTTCTCTTCGGTACGCAGGGCGATGTAAGCATCGATAGCGTCGTCAGTGAATACGCCACCTGCAGTCAGGAACTCGCGGTCTGCGTCCAGCGCCTGCAGGGCTTCTTCCAGAGAGCCAGCAACCTGTGGGATCTCTTTCGCTTCTTCTGGCGGCAGGTCGTACAGGTTTTTGTCCATCGCTTCGCCTGGGTGGATCTTGTTCTTGATACCGTCCAGACCCGCCATCAGCAGTGCTGCGAAGCACAGGTATGGGTTAGCCGCTGGATCCGGGAAGCGAACTTCGATACGACGCGCTTTAGGAGACGCCACCACCGGGATACGGATAGAAGCAGAACGGTTACGCGCAGAGTAAGCCAGCATCACTGGCGCTTCGTAGCCCGGGACCAGACGCTTGTAGGAGTTAGTGGTTGGGTTCGCCAGGGCGTTGATCGCTTTAGCATGCTTGATTACGCCGCCAATGTAGTACAGCGCCTGCTCAGACAGACCGGCATACTTGTCGCCAGAGAACAGGTTGGTACCGTTCTTGGACAGAGACATGTGGCAGTGCATACCGGAACCGTTATCGCCAAACATCGGTTTTGGCATGAAGGTCGCGGTTTTACCGAAACGGTGCGCAACGTTGTGCACAACGTATTTGTAGATCTGAATTTCGTCCGCTTTTTTGGTCATGGTGTTGAAGCGGGTAGCCACTTCGTTCTGACCAGCCGTTGCCACTTCGTGGTGGTGCGCTTCAACAACCAGGCCCATCTCTTCCATCACCAGACACATGGTGGAACGAATGTCCTGTGCAGAGTCGACCGGAGGAACCGGGAAATAGCCGCCTTTCACGCCAGGACGGTGACCTTTGTTACCACCTTCGTATTTGGTGGAAGAGTTCCATGCGCCTTCGATGTCATCGATAGCAACGTGGGAACCAGAAATAGACGCGCCGAAACGGATGTCATCGAACAGGAAGAATTCTGGCTCTGGCCCGAACAGAACGGTGTCTGCGATGCCGGTAGAACGCAGGTACTCTTCAGCGCGTTTCGCGATAGAGCGTGGGTCGCGGTCGTAGCCCTGCAGGGTGCCTGGCTCGAGGATGTCGCAACGGATAATCAGAGTTGGTTCTTCGAAGAACGGATCAATGACCGCAGTGGTTGCATCTGGCATCAGAACCATGTCGGATTCGTTAATGCCTTTCCAGCCACCAATGGAGGAGCCGTCAAACATTTTGCCTTCTTCGAAGAATTCGGCGTTCACCTGATGAGCAGGGATTGTGACGTGCTGTTCTTTACCTTTGGTATCGGTGAAGCGCAGATCAACAAACTTCACTTCATGTTCGTTCAGCATCGTCAAAACGTGTTCAGCGGACATACTTAACTCTCCAGATTGGTCATTGTCGTCGTGGTAACGAGGTCTTCAGTTTCTGTTTGTACTGGCTGTTGCCATGTATTTTTTATAAAGCGAAATCTGTGCCAACTTTTAAAACACCCCCAAAAGGCGTTATCATGCGCACCATAGTGCAAAAGGGCTGCACCACAATGGTTATGTTGCACCAGTATAGTGCTTCAGTGTGAACACCGAGCACCATATTGGTGCAATTTTCGTTAAAGTGCCCTTTTTCGCTCCGTGAAAGCGATCACAAAGCATCTCTGCGATACTTGTTTGCGGAGGATGTTTGTGATCCTGTTTTGTAGTGCGATTAATCCGTGTACAATAACGCGCTATTTCTAATGCCTGAGGCAAAGTTGTGATCGAAAATTTGCGTAACATCGCCATCATCGCGCACGTTGACCATGGTAAAACTACCCTGGTTGATAAGCTGCTGCAGCAATCCGGTACGTTTGATGCGCGTGCCGAAACTCAAGAGCGTGTGATGGACTCCAACGATTTGGAGAAAGAGCGTGGGATTACCATCCTCGCGAAAAACACCGCTATTAAATGGAATGACTACCGTATCAACATCGTTGATACCCCAGGGCACGCCGACTTCGGTGGTGAAGTTGAGCGCGTGATGTCCATGGTGGATTCCGTGCTGCTGGTGGTTGACGCCTTTGACGGCCCTATGCCGCAAACGCGCTTCGTGACCAAAAAAGCATTTGCCCATGGCCTGAAACCTATTGTTGTTATCAACAAGGTTGACCGTCCTGGCGCACGTCCTGACTGGGTTGTTGATCAGGTATTCGACCTGTTCGTTAACCTCGACGCGACCGACGAACAGCTGGACTTCCCTATCATTTACGCTTCGGCTCTGAATGGTATCGCGGGTCTGGATCACGAAGATATGGCGGAAGACATGACCCCGCTGTATCAGGCGATTGTCGATCACGTACCGGCACCGGATGTTGATCTGGATGGTCCACTGCAGATGCAGATCTCCCAGCTGGACTACAACAACTACGTTGGCGTCATCGGTATCGGCCGTATCAAACGCGGTAAAGTGAAGCCAAACCAGCAGGTTACTATCATCGATAGCGAAGGCAAAACCCGTAACGGTAAAGTCGGCAAAGTGCTGACTCACCTGGGTCTGGAGCGTATCGACAGCGATCTGGCTGAAGCGGGCGACATCATCGCTATCACCGGTCTGGGCGAGCTGAACATCTCTGACACCATCTGCGATCCGCAGAACGTGGAAGCGCTGCCAGCCCTGTCTGTTGATGAACCCACCGTTACCATGTTCTTCAACGTCAACACCTCTCCGTTCTGTGGTAAAGAAGGTAAATTCGTTACCTCTCGTCAGATCCTTGACCGCCTGAACAAAGAGCTGGTGCACAACGTTGCGCTGCGCGTTGAAGAAACCGAAGACGCTGATGCATTCCGCGTTTCTGGTCGTGGCGAGCTGCACCTGTCTGTTCTGATTGAAAACATGCGTCGTGAAGGTTTCGAAATGGCGGTTTCCCGTCCGAAAGTTATCTTCCGCGAAATCGACGGCCGTAAACAAGAGCCGTTCGAAAACGTGACGCTGGACGTTGAAGAGCAGCACCAGGGTTCTGTGATGCAGGCGCTGGGTGAGCGTAAAGGCGACCTGAAAAACATGAATCCAGATGGCAAAGGCCGCGTACGTCTCGACTACGTGATCCCAAGCCGTGGCCTGATCGGCTTCCGTTCTGAGTTCATGACCATGACCTCTGGTACCGGTCTGCTGTACTCTACCTTCAGCCACTACGACGACGTGCGTCCGGGTGAAGTGGGCCAGCGTAACAACGGCGTACTGATCTCCAACGGTCAGGGTAAAGCGGTTGCGTTTGCGCTGTTCGGTCTGCAGGATCGCGGCAAGCTGTTCCTGGGCCACGGTGCTGAAGTCTATGAAGGCCAGATTATCGGTATTCACAGTCGTTCTAACGACCTGACCGTAAACTGCCTGACCGGTAAGAAACTGACCAACATGCGTGCGTCCGGTACTGACGAAGCAACGGTTCTGGTTCCACCGATCAAGATGACCCTGGAGCAGGCTCTGGAATTCATCGACGACGACGAACTGGTAGAAGTGACGCCACTGTCTATCCGTATCCGTAAACGTCACCTGACCGAGAACGATCGTAAACGTGCAATGCGCGGTGCGAAAGAAGAGTAATTCACTCCTCTCTGGTCAACAAAACCCCGTCCTTGTGGCGGGGTTTTTCTTTTTCAACCCGGCGTGGACTCCATAGCCAAACCTTATCTTTCCCGCTACAGTTACTTTTCCACGGCGAGCAGGAGATAAACATGCTTTATATCTTTGATTTAGGAAACGTAATCGTCGATATCGATTTCAATCGGGTGCTGGGCGCATGGAGCGATTTTAGCCGTGTTCCGCTGGCGACGTTAAAGCAGAATTTCACAATGGGCGAGACCTTCCACCAGCATGAGCGCGGTGAGATCAGCGATGAAGAATTCGCGGAACGTTTCTGCCAGGAGATGGATCTACCGTTAAGCTACGAGCAGTTTTCCCACGGCTGGCAGGCGGTTTTTGTCGCCATACGGCCCGAGGTGATCGACATCATGCATAAATTGCGCGAGCAGGGCCACCGGGTGGTTGTGCTGTCGAATACCAACCGCTTGCACACCACGTTCTGGCCTGAGGAGTACCCTGAGGTTAAGGCCGCCGCAGACAAAATCTACCTCTCCCAAGAGATGGGAATGCGTAAACCTGAAGCGCGAATTTATCAGGCTGTTCTCCAGGCGGAAGGATTTACCGCGGCCGATGCGGTCTTTTTCGACGACAATGCCGATAATATAGAGGGAGCTAACCAGTTGGGTATCACGTCTGTTCTGGTGACCGGAAAAGAGACGATACCAAACTACTTTGCGAAGCAGTTATGCTAAAAACCGTTCATCAAAAAGCCACGCACCATACTCGCCCGCTCAGGGCCTGGCTGAAACTGCTCTGGCACCGCATTGATGAGGACAACATGACCACGCTGGCAGGTAACCTCGCCTACGTGTCGTTGCTCTCATTAGTGCCGCTGGTGGCGGTTATCTTTGCCCTGTTTTCCGCTTTTCCGATGTTTGCCGACGTCAGCCTGCAGCTTCGCCATTTTGTCTTCGCCAATTTCATTCCCGCAACCGGGGATGTCATACAGAACTACATTGAGCAGTTTGTGGCTAACTCCAGCAAGATGACGGCAGTGGGGGCGTGCGGCCTTATCGTGACGGCGCTGTTGTTGATGTACGCCATTGATAACGCGCTGAACACTATCTGGCGGAGTAAAAAGACACGGCCAAAGGTGTATTCCTTTGCCGTGTACTGGATGATCCTTACGCTTGGGCCGTTGCTGGCCGGTGCGAGTCTGGCGATCAGTTCGTATCTGCTTTCACTGCGTTGGGCCAGCGATCTCAACGGCGCCATTGATAACGTGTTGCGTATCTTCCCGCTGATTTTGTCGTGGCTCTCTTTCTGGTTGCTCTACAGCGTGGTGCCGACCACGCGCGTGCCTAACCGTGATGCGGTTGTTGGCGCGCTGGTGGCGGCGGTGCTCTTCGAACTGGGCAAGAAGGGGTTTGCCCTTTACATCACCATGTTCCCGTCCTATCAGCTGATTTATGGCGTGCTGGCGGTGATCCCTATTTTGTTTGTCTGGGTTTACTGGACCTGGTGTATCGTCTTGCTTGGTGCGGAAATAACTGTCACTCTCGGCGTATACCGCGAACTTAAAAAAGCAGCAGAAGCTGAAAAACAACAAGAAGCAGACCAACCATGATTGCATTGATACAGCGCGTAACCCGTGCCAGCGTCACCGTGGAGGGAGAGGTGACGGGTGAAATTGGCCCAGGACTTTTGGTGTTGTTAGGTGTCGAAAAGGATGATGACGAACAAAAAGCTAACCGCTTGTGTGAGCGCGTGCTGGGCTACCGTATTTTCAGCGATGCGGAAGGCAAGATGAACCTGAACGTTCAGCAGGCGGGCGGCAGCGTGCTGGTGGTTTCCCAGTTTACGCTGGCCGCCGATACCGAGCGCGGCATGCGCCCGAGTTTCTCTAAAGGCGCCGCGCCGGATCGTGCAGAAGCACTTTATGAATACTTTGTTGAGCGTTGTCGCCAGCAGGAAATGAATACGCAAACCGGACGATTCGCTGCAGATATGCAGGTTTCGCTGGTGAACGATGGCCCCGTCACATTCTGGCTCCAGGTATGAGCCAGCTGGCGGCGTGGCCGCGGGTAACAAGAGAGAGTACAGCTATGTATCACCTTCGAGTACCGCAAACGGAAGAAGAGTTAGAAGCTTATTACCAGTTCCGCTGGGAAATGCTGCGCAAGCCATTACATCAGCCTAAAGGGTCTGAGCGTGACGCCTGGGACGCGATGGCCCACCATCAGATGGTGATGGACGAAGAGGGGAACCTCGTCGCCGTCGGGCGTTTGTATATCAACGCCGATAACGAAGCCTCTATTCGCTTTATGGCGGTTCATCCCTCCGTGCAGGACAAAGGTCTGGGAACGCTGATGGCGATGACCCTGGAGTCCGTTGCCCGCCAGGAAGGCGTTAAGCGCGTCACCTGTAGCGCCCGTGAAGATGCTGTCGAGTTCTTTGCCAAGCTCGGTTTTGTGAATCAGGGGGAGATCACGACCCCGCAAACCACGCCAATTCGCCACTTTTTGATGATTAAACCCATCGCCACGCTGGACGATATCCTCCATCGCGCCGACTGGTGCGGACAGCTCCAGCAGGCCTGGTATCAGCACATTCCGCTCAGTGAAAAAATGGGCGTGCGTATTCAGCAGTACACCGGGCAAAAATTCATTACCACCATGCCGGAAACCGGCAATCAGAACCCGCACCACACGCTGTTTGCCGGCAGCCTGTTTTCGCTCGCCACGCTCACCGGCTGGGGGCTTATCTGGCTAATGCTGCGCGATCGCCATCTGGGCGGCACGATCATTCTTGCCGATGCGCACATCCGTTATAGCGCCCCGATAAGCGGCAAGCCGAGCGCCGTGGCCGATCTGGGTTCACTGGGTGGTGATCTGGACCGTCTGGCACGCGGTCGCAAGGCCCGCGTACAGATGCAGGTTGAACTGTTTGGAGATAAAACACCGGGAGCGGTGTTTGAAGGCACCTATATCGTTCTTCCGGCGAAGCCTTTTGGCGCATATGAAGAGGGTGGGAACGAGGAGGAGTAAGGTTCCCCGATGTTATCGCCGGGCGGAGTTGATCCGCCAGGCGATTGCCATAGTAACGTTCTTTTCGCTGTATTAATATACAGTTTATAGCCTGGTTTCATGCGGATGAAAACAACAAATTTTGTGAACTCATTGATCTGGAAAGCGGCTCGCAAATACCAGGGAAAAGCCTGGCTGGTGCTTTAATCCGGATTACAGAAAGCGTATGTTGCCTTAAAAATGGACAATAATGATATACTAAGGTGATATATGAGTTTGTTGGCGGAGCTTAACATGGGCAGGATCCTGATCGATTTGTCGGATGACGTTATTCAGCGTCTCGATAACCTCAAACAGCTACGTAACCAACCTCGTGCCGAATTACTGCGTGAAGCAATTGAGCAGTATCTCGACCAGCAGAGTTCTTCGATTATTCGCGATGCGCTTGGCTTGTGGGGAAACCAGCAGGAAGATGGGCTTGAGTATGAACGTAAGTTGCGTGAGGAGTGGTAGGTATGGAACACATGGCGGTGTTTGATACCAATATCCTGATCGACCTTTTCAATAATCGTGTCGAGGCAGCAAATACAATCGAAAGCGCTGCATCGCACCGAGCGATCAGTCTCATCACCTGGATGGAAGTCATGGTGGGGGCACGCAAGTATGGCCATGAAGCGAAAACAGCGGCGTTAATGGGCGCTTTTGAGATTATTGAGGTAAACCGAGATATCGCAGAAAGAAGCGTAATGCTCCGCGAGCGGCATGGCATGAAGCTTCCGGATGCCATTATTTTAGCGACGGCTCAAAGCAGAAATTGCCCGTTAATCATCCGGAATACCAAAGACTTTCAGGGGATCGCCGGAGTAGTTTTACCTTATCAACTGTAGGCCGGGCAAGCACGCGCCGCCCGGCACTGTCACAGGGAATTACTCCCCTTCACCCGGGAACAGGAACGGGTTGATAGAGCTGCGGGCAAAGCCCTCCTGCTCCATTTTCGCATCCAGAATCAGCGAGGCGAGATCGTCAGCGACCGCTTCAACTTTCGGATCTTTTTCCTGATACAGAATCTTCAGGTAGGTCCCGCAGTCACCGCAGCTTTCGGCTTTCACCGCCGCGTCTTCGTTTTCCAGCGACCAGTAGTTCAGATCGCGGGTCTGCTCGCAGTTGCTGCATTTCACACGCACCACGTGCCACTCGGTTTCACACAGGTTGCAGTGCAGGTAACGTAGCCCCTGGGTGGTGCCAATTTGTACCATGCTTGAGACCGGCATGGAGCCACACACCGGGCAGAACTGACGCGCTTCACCGTATTCGGCGCGAGCTTTGCCGGGGATCAGGCTTGCCATTTGCGCCCAGTAAAGCGACAGCGCAGCCCAGATGAACGGCGCTTTATCGCTGCTGACCTGTGAGAAGTCGGACGCGAACAGCGCGCTCGCCATCTCTTCCAGCTCCTGCTCGGACGCTTTCTCCAGATTCTCGATGACCGCCAGCGCGGTACCGCTCATCTCAGGCTTCAGCTCGGCAATCAGCGAATGCAGCAGCTTATGCCAGTGCTTATCGCGCGGCAGGACGTGGATATCGAGCGGCGGCTTGCCCTGAGCGTTGGCTTCTTTGATGCGCGCGGTCAGATCCATTTGCAGCGGATGGTCGTACAGCACCACTTCCTGCGCATGGGCAACCAGCGCGGCAAAACGCAGAAAATCGCCCAGCGGGTTGTTCTCTGCCAGCTCGCGCAGACGCTCTGCGCGGCGGTTGTAGAGGTTCTTGAGTCTGGGGAATAACAACGGCGGAATATATTCCGCCGTGCGTTTCTCGCTCGACCCCAGCTCATCTTGCGGGATTATGCGAATACTCATTCAGATGACTTTTCCTGTTTCTGGCGAACTTCTCGGTACCAGCGCGGGTGATGTTTCTTCGCCCACGTGCTGGTTACCCAGCCTTCCACCATCGCGGTAATGGTGCCTTTTACCCAAAGGGCGGCGTAGATATGCACCATGATAACCACAATTAACGCCACTGCGGCAAATGAATGCAGCATCAGCGCGAATCGGATCACCGGGATTGAGAAAGCAGGCGCAAAGTACGGACGCCAGATGATCACGCCGCTGACCAGCAACAGGACCAGGAAGATAATCGCCGCCCAGAATACGCATTTCTGGCCGAAGTTATAACGCCCGGTGTCACCTACTTCCTCGTTGACGACGATCTTACGAATATTCTTCGCCCAAAAGATATCATCCCGATTGATTAGGTTATGGTGCCAGTAGCGGAAAAACATGATGATAAACGAGGCAAACATCACCACACCCACGAACGGGTGAAGGATGCGCGCCAGCTGTGGCGTTCCCAGTACCTGCATCAGCCAGTTGAAGGAGGGGAAGAAGAACCCCAGCCCGCTTATCGCCGCCAGCATGAAGCAGAAGGCGGTGATCCAGTGGTTGATGCGTTCCGGCGCGGTGTAGCGCACGATGGTGTCACGTTTTTTCATTTGCGCACCTCGTCTTTCTCTTCATGCAGGTTGTCGTCTTCCTCTTCCGCGCGGTTCGGCCCGACGCCGACGTAGTGGAAGATGCTCGCTGCGAAGGTGGCAGCAAAACCAACCGCTGCCAGCGGTTTCCAGATGCCTTTCCAGAATTTCACGGTGGCGCTGATCTCCGGGTTCTCCGGCAGGCCGTGATACAGATTCGGCTTGTCGGCGTGATGCAGAACGTACATCACGTGTGTACCGCCAACCCCGGCCGGATCGTACAGGCCTGCGTTGTCGTAACCACGGGTTTTCAGCTCCCCCACGCGCTCTGCCGCCAGCGTTTTCATATCCTCTTTTGAACCAAAGTGGATAGCGCCGGTTGGGCAGGTCTTCACGCAGGCAGGCTCCTGGCCGACGTTAACGCGGTCGACGCACAGCGTACATTTGTAGACGCGGTTGTCTTCCGGGTTCAGTCGCGGCACGTTGAACGGACAGCCCGCGATGCAGTAGCCGCAGCCAATGCACTGCTCAGACTGGAAGTCGACGATACCGTTCGCATACTGAATAATAGCCCCTTCTGACGGGCACGCCTTCAGGCAGCCCGGATCCGCGCAGTGCATACAGCCATCTTTGCGGATAAGCCATTCCAGTTTGTCGTTCTGCTCTACTTCAGAGAAACGCATCACCGTCCAGGACTTGGCGGTCAGATCCGCCGGGTTGTCGTACACCCCGACGTTATGACCCACTTCGTCACGGATGTCGTTCCACTCCGAGCACGCCACCTGACAGGCTTTACAGCCAATACAGGTGGTCACGTCGATGAGCTTAGCCACTTCCTGCTGGTGGTCCCGCGCCTGAGGCGCGGGCGTGAAACTGTTAGTCGCGGAACGACGGATAATGTCCTGAGATTGATAAGCCATAAGTCGTCTCCGTTACACCTTTTCCACGTTCACGAGGAAGGCCTTAAACTCCGGCGTCTGAGTGTTCGCATCGCCGACGAACGGCGTCAGGGTGTTCGCAATGAACCCTTTCTTCGCCACGCCCTCATAACCCCAGTGAATCGGAATACCGATGGTATCCACCTGCTGGCCGTGAACGTTCAGCGTGCGAATACGCTTGGTCACTACGGCCTTGGCTTTGATGTAGCCACGGTTAGAAGAGACCTTAACGGTATCGCCATGGGCAATGCCGAGCTTGTTCGCCAACTTCTCGCCGATCTCCACAAACTGTTCCGGCTGCGCGATGGCGTTAAGCAGCGCGTGCTTGGTCCAGTAGTGGAAGTGTTCGGTCAGACGATAAGTGGTGCCCACATACGGGAACTTGTCTTTTTTCCCCAGCGCGTCGAAATCGCCCTTGAAGATACGGGCTGCCGGGTTAGAGACCACGTTCGGGTGCAGCGGGTTGGTGCCCAGCGGCGTCTCAAACGGCTCGTAGTGTTCCGGGAACGGCCCTTCCGCCATCTTATCGATAGCAAACAGACGTCCCATCCCTTCAGGCTGCATAATAAACGGCCCGACATCGCTACCCGGCGGTGCAGTGCTGTAGTCCGGAATATCCACGCCGCCCCATTTCGCGCCGTCCCACTTCAGCAGCTGACGCTTTGGATCCCACGGGTTGCCCTGCGGGTCAGCGGATGCGCGGTTATAGAGGATACGGCGGTTGAGCGGCCATGCCCATGCCCAGCCCAGCGTATTGCCCAGACCTGACGGGTCGGCGTTATCGCGGTTGGCCATCTGGTTGCCTTTCGGCGTCCAGCTACCGGCAAAGATCCAGCAGCCGCTGGAGGTGGTACCGTCATCACGCAGGTGCGCGAATGTACTGAGCTGATCGCCTTTCTTCGCCAGCACGGTGCCGGTGGCCGGGTCGATAACGTCCGCCAGCGCCTTACCGTTGCTCTCCATCGCCACTTCTTCCGGCGCTGGATTTTCTGGCGTTGAGTAGTTCCAGGTCATGTTCAGGACCGGTTCCGGGTTCGCGCCGCCTTCAGCCGCGTACATCTTACGCAGGCGTAAGAAGATACCGGCCAGGATTTCGCCGTCGTTCATGGCGATACCCGGGGCGTCCGCGCCTTTCCAGTGCCACTGCAGCCAGCGTCCGGAGTTGACGATAGAGCCGTTCTCTTCCGCGAAGCAGGTCGATGGCAGGCGGAACACTTCGGTCTGAATCTTCGATGGGTCGACATCGTTCGATTCACCGTGGTTCTGCCAGAACGTTGAGGTCTCGGTATTGAGCGGGTCAATCGTCACCAGGAACTTCAGTTTCGACAGCGACTCAACAACCTTGTTCTTGTTCGGGAACGACGCAACCGGGTTAAAGCCCTGGCACAGATAGCCGTTCACTTTGCCCTGGTGCATCATCTCGAAGTACTGCAGAACGTCGTAACCTTTGTCCCACTTCGGCAGCCAGTCAAAGCCCCAGCTGTTTTCCGCCGTCGCTTTGTCGCCGAAGAAGGCTTTCATCATCGAGACGAAGAACTTCGGATAGTTGCCCCAGTAGTTCACCTGGCCTTCGAGCAGCGGTTTAGGCGTGCTGGCCGTCAGGTAGGTTTGCAGGTCGGTCTGTTTCTCGCTTGGCAGGTTCATATAGCCCGGCAGGCTTTGAGACAGCAGGCCGAGGTCAGTCAGGCCCTGAATGTTGGAGTGACCACGCAGGGCGTTTACGCCGCCGCCTGCCATCCCCATGTTACCGAGCAGCAATTGAACCATCGCCATGGTACGGATGTTCTGTGCGCCGATGGAGTGTTGCGTCCAGCCGAGGGCGTACAGGAACGACGCGGTTTTATCTTTCGCGCTGGTTTCTGCGATAAGCTCGCACACCTTCAGGAAGTCCGCCTTCGGTGTACCACAGATGTTCTCGACAACTTCCGGCGTGTAGCGGGAGACGTGCTCTTTCAGCAGATTCCACACGCAGCGCGGGTGTTGCAGGGTGGTATCGCGCTTCGCAAAGCCTTTCTCGTCCAGCTCGTAGTTCCAGCTGGTTTTGTCGTATTTGCGTTTTTCGGCGTCATAACCGCTGAACAGGCCATCTTCGAAGTGGTAATCCTCACGCACGATCAGGCTGGCGTTGGTATAGGCTTCGGTGTATTCGCGGTTATATTTTTCGTTGGTCATCAGGTACAGCAAGACGCCTGACAGGAAAGTGATGTCAGTACCTGAACGAATAGGGGTGTAGAAATCCGCCACCGACGCAGTACGCGTAAAGCGGGGATCGATCACAATCAGTTTCGCACCGTTGTGGATTTTGGCTTCCATCGCCCAGCGGAACCCGACAGGGTGCGCTTCAGCGGCGTTACCGCCCATCACCACAATGAGGTTGGCGTTCTTGATGTCGACCCAGTGGTTGGTCATCGCACCGCGACCAAATGTTGGAGCAAGACTT
>NZ_JAIWJZ010000148.1:0-10011 GCF_020216105.1 Enterobacter sp. K16B | reverse complement strand
CGCCAGGGCGGTGGCGATTGAGCCGCCCTGGCACGTTCACTGGTCATGGTGTTACAGAGTAGCATTGAACATAAAGTGAACGGAATGTCCACCAGAGCCGTATGTTCCCCCTCACCCCAGCCCTCTCCCTCAATGGAGAGGGGGTCGTCGGAGTAGACATTATTTTGTGTTTGCTCCCTCACCCCGAAGGGAGAGGGAGCAAACACAAAAAACGGCAACCTGGGTTGCCGTTTTGCATTTACCTACGCTACATGGTTCGCCGCGATATCCAGCAGCGCCATCTCTTCACTGTTCAGCAGCTTCTCAATATTCACCAGAATCAGCATACGCTCACCCAGCGCACCCAGACCGGTCAGATATTCGGTCGACAGCGTGACTGCAAACTCCGGCGCAGGGCGGATTTGGTCCGACGTCAGGGAGAGCACATCAGAGACGCCGTCCACCACAATACCCACTACGCGCTGCCCCAGGTTCAGGACAATCACCACGGTGTTGTCGTTGTAGTCAACGTCGCCCTGGCTGAACTTCACGCGCAGATCAACGATAGGCACAATCACGCCGCGCAGGTTGGTGACACCTTTAATAAAAGCAGGCGTGTTAGCGATGCGGGTAACCTGATCATAACCCCGGATTTCCTGCACTTTCAGGATATCGATGCCGTACTCCTCATCGCCTAAAGTGAATACCAGGAATTCCTGCCCTGATGGCTCGCCCGCCAGTTTCGTTACATTACTCATACCGGTCATGTTATTACCTTCTACTTAATCAGGCGGCTGTGTACGCCACACGTTGTTCACGATTTAATCCCTGAAGCGCCGACACATCGACGATCAGCGCCACGCTACCATCACCCAGAATGGTGGCGGCAGAAATACCCGGCACTTTGCGGTAGTTGCTTTCGAGGTTCTTCACCACCACCTGGTGCTGACCAATCAGCTGATCAACCAGCAGCGCGTAGCGGCGGCCCGCACTTTGCAGGATCACAACGATACCCTGCGTGGCCTCTGTCTTCGCCCCGTCCACTTCAAATACTTTCCACAGTTCCACCAGCGGCAGATACTCCCCGCGCACTTCGAGAACGCGCTCGCCGCCCGCCAGCGGATGCAGATCTTCCTCACGCGGCTGCAGGGATTCCATTACGGCGTTCAGCGGCAGGATAAAGACCTCGTCCGCCACTTTGACTGACATGCCGTCCAGGATCGCCAGCGTCAACGGCAGCAGGATGCGAATGGTGGTGCCGGAACCCTGTTTAGACTGGATCTCAACGTGGCCGCCCATCTCCTGGATGTTACGTTTCACCACGTCCATGCCGACGCCGCGCCCGGAGACGTCGGTCACCTGCTCTGCGGTAGAGAAGCCCGGGGCAAAGATCAGCATCCCCACTTCTTCATCAGTCATGTTCTCGCTAACCGCCATCCCCTGCGAAATCGCTTTTGCCAGGATGCGCTCGCGATTAAGGCCCGCGCCGTCATCGGTCACTTCAATGCAGATGTTTCCGCCCTGATGCTCCGCAGAGAGGATCAGATTCCCGACCGGGGATTTCCCGGCAGCAATGCGGTTTTCCGGCAGTTCAATACCGTGGTCGAGGCTGTTACGCACCAGGTGGGTTAACGGGTCAATGATGCGTTCGATCAGGCTCTTATCGAGTTCCGTTGAGCTACCCATCAGGGTCAGTTCAATCTGTTTATTCAGCTTGCTGGCCAGATCGCGGACCAGACGCGGGAAGCGGCTGAAGACATATTCCATCGGCATCATACGGATGGACATCACTGATTCCTGCAGATCGCGGGCGTTACGCTGCAGCTGACCCATGCTGGTAATCAGGTCGCCGTGCGTAACCGGGTCCAGTTCGTTGGAACGCTGCGCCAGCATCGACTGCGTGATAACCAGCTCGCCCACCAGGTTAATCAGCTGATCGACCTTCTCAACCGCAACGCGGATACTGGTTGACTCGCTGGCACGCGCGGCAGGTTTTTCACCACGGCCCGGCGCGGCAGTCTCTTTTGGCACCGCTTTTAATGCCGGGGCCGCAGGCGCAACAGCCGGGGCCGCCGCCTGAGGGACGACCGCCACCTCTTCCGTTGCAGCTGGGGCTTCAACCGCGGCGGTTTCGGTTTCAAAGGCAATCTGGTCGGCTTCAATCACAAAGCACAGCACCGCCACGATGTCGTCCTGACTGATACCGTCATCCAGCGTCGCAGCCAGGCTGTCTTTGCCTTTTACCACGTTGCTTAATTTCGCCAGGTTACCCAGCTCTTCTTCCAGCAGGTTGACTTCATTTTCTTTCAGGCGTGACAGCACCACGCGCAGTTTGCCCGCAGGTGCGTCGGCAGGGGCAGACGCCGGTGCGGCAACCGCATCGACAACGCTCAGCTTTGCGGCCGGCACCACGGCTGCGGCAACCTCACCTTTCGCTTCCAGCGCGAGCTGGCGCAGCGCATTGCAGATGTATTCAAAGCTGGCGGCATCAGGCTCTGCCGAACTTTTATAGGCGTCGAGCTGTTCCTGCATAATATCTTTGGTTTCCAAAAACAGGTTGATAATGTCGGTATTGAGCTGCATCTCACCGCGTCGTGCTTCATCAAGCAGGTTCTCCATTAAATGGGTGGTCTCCTGCAGGATGGTAAATCCAAACGTTCCGGCTCCGCCTTTAATGGAATGCGCCGCACGGAAGATGGCATTGAGCTGCTCGGAATCTGGTGCTTCGGGCACCAGATCGAGTAAGTGTTGCTCCATATCGGCCAACAATTCGTCGGCTTCATCAAAGAATGTCTGGTAAAAATCGCTAATATCCATGCTCACGCTATCACCTCGGATTGGCTGGTGGCGATGTTGGAACGGCAGCCGAAGGAACGGCCCCAGGCTGTTTTAAATCGTCCAGTGACTCATTCTGACTTTCGGCGTTTTCATGCAGGATGGCCTGCTCCGCCTGCTGGTTCAGCACTAAAAGACTGATACGACGGTTGATGGCGTCATCCGGCCCGCGGTCGGAAACGCGCATGGTTGCTGCCATGCCGACCACGCGCAGTACCTTGCCATCATCAAGCCCACCGGCCACCAGCTCGCGACGCGAGGCGTTGGCACGATCGGCAGAAAGCTCCCAGTTGCTGTATCCCTTCTCCCCACTGGCGTACGGGAAATCATCCGTGTGTCCTGACAGGCTGATGCGGTTAGGAATGCCGTTCAGCACCGGAGCAATGGCGCGCAGAATATCGCGCATGTACGGTTCAACTTCCGCGCTCCCGGTTTTGAACATCGGGCGGTTCTGGCTATCAATAATCTGAATACGCAGCCCTTCCTGCACCAGATCGATTTTCAGGTGCGGGCGCAATGCGCGCAGCTTCGGATCTGCTTCAATCAGCTGATCGAGATCGCCACGCAGTTTCTTCAGCCGCGCCTGCTCCATCTTTCTTTTCAGCTCGTCGATGTTCGGCTCTTTTTTCACCTCACCCTTTTGCTGGGTGTAATCATCGCCCCCACCTGGGATCGGGCTTTCGCTGTTAGAGATACGCGGCCCACCGGTCACCGCCGTCGCCAGCGGCGTTCGGAAATATTCGGCAATCTGGATCAGTTCTTTCGGGCTGGAGATGGAGATGAGCCACATCACCAGAAAGAATGCCATCATTGCGGTCATAAAGTCAGCGTACGCGATTTTCCAGGAGCCGTGTGCGCCATGACCCCCGCCCTTGTGCTTGCGTTTTTTTACGATGACGATCGGATGGGACTGGTTTTTCATGCGTCCTCAGTTGTCGTCTGTTGGTTTGGGTTTTTCACCGCACGCACGTGTTCTTCAAGCTCGATAAACGACGGACGCTCGCTGGAATAAAGCGTTTTACGGCCAAATTCAACCGCGATCGGTGGCGCATAACCGTTGAGGTTAGAGAGCAGCGTGATCTTCACGCACTGCATCATTTTGGTGGTTTCCGCGCTCTTCTGGCGCAGGACGCTGGCCAGTGGAGAGATGAAGCCGTACGCCAGCAAGATACCGAGGAAGGTGCCCACCATCGCGTGGGCAATCAGCGCACCCAGTTCGGCTGCCGGGCGGTCTGCCGACGCCAGGGCGTGAACCACCCCCATGACCGCAGCAACGATACCGAATGCCGGCAGGGAGTCGCCCACCAGCGCCAGGCTGTTGGCTGGCACTTCAGATTCACTTTCGTGGGTTTCAATCTCTTCATCCATCAGCGCTTCGATTTCGAAGGTGTTCATGTTGCCGCTGATGATGAGTCGCAGATAATCGACGATGAAATCCAGCATCATGGCGTCTGCAAGAATACGCGGATAGCTGGCAAAAATTTCGCTCTCTTTCGGGTTTTCGATATCCCGTTCAAGCGAGAACATCCCCTGCTGACGCGACTTCGCCATCAGGCGATAGAGCAGTGCCAGCAGGTCCATATACATGCTTTTGGTGTATTTCGAACGACGGAACAGCAATGGAATAGCTTTCAGCGTCCCCTTGATCGATTTACCGTTGTTACCAACGATAAAAGCCCCTACCCCTGCACCGCCGATGATAATAAGTTCAGCCGGTTGATAGAGTGCTCCAAGGTGCCCGCCGGTCATCATGTAACCGCCGAAAACTGTACCGAGAACTACCAGGTAACCTAATAAGATAAGCACGACATCATCCTTCCGCTAGTGACTATGGCAAGGACGTCCAGCTCGCAGCGTTTACCGTTTGCGGGGTAAAAAAAAGCAGCGGTAATTGCTTACCGCTGCTGGAATCTTTCCCACACGTTCGGGTTAAACAGCTTGTTCGATCTGTTCATCCAGCAGTTGTGGAATAATATCGGCAGCATCCCGGGAAAGTTTACGTCTTTTTACTGCGCGGGATGGAGGCTGACATAAACTACAGGCGAAGCTGCCTGCAGGCTGATGAGCATGGGTAATAAAATTGCCATCGCAGCAGTTGCAGCGCGACAGTTCAAGCATTCCGCTCTCAACAAAACGCACCAGCGTCCATGCGCGGGTCAGCGCCAGCAGAGGGCCTTCTTCCTGCTGTGGGCATTGTTCAAGGTAAAGTTTGTACGCTTTGATCACGGCGTCAACGCCGCTACACAAACCGGTTTTGAGAAGATACTGCCAGGCGTTACAGAACATGGACGCGTGAATATTCTGCTCCCATGTCATAAACCAGTCGGTAGAAAACGGCAGCATGCCTTTTGGCGGGGGACTACCACGTAACTCTTTGTACAGCTTGATGAGACGACCACGGCTGAGCTGAGTCTCGCTTTCAAGCATTTGTAAACGAGCACCCAGTGTAATCAGCTCCATCGCCAGCTGTATGTCACGCGCTTCCTGAACAATGCTTTTCTCGCTCATTGCTAGGCCCTTTTCTTACGGGCTACGTCATCAGGCTGGCTGATTTCGTTAAGCAAGCGCGTGGAAAGAAGAATACCGGTATGGATCTGCTGAAGATCGTCAACGCGGGACTCCTGGGTCAGACGCGTGATGGTCTGCGCATCGTCGAAACGGAACTGGCAAACCAGTTGATTCGTTTCAGCCAGTTTAACCATCTGTGGGAGGGTTAAACCACCCAGCATGGTTGCCATTTCTTCGTTAATACCCAGACGAAACATCGCGGACGCTTTGTCCTGACTAATCAAACGCTGCGCGAGCAGTAAATACGACAAATTGATGTCATAGATATGTTTTAGCAACTCGGATGTATGCATTGTTCCCATCCCGAATAACCAACTATTATTTTTATGCGGAAAGACCGCACCCCGTGATGTCGCCGGGAAATCACCCGGTATAAAAAAGAAAAGGCTAAATGCATAGTTGAATTTAGGTTTGTATTCACTGAAACGCGTAAGAGAGAAATCGCGAATGCGTCCCTTACGTGTTTTATCATTTCTTACAAATAACTAAGATTTTTCCTAATTCGACGCAAACTCTACTCGTCAGTTTTGCCACATACAATCCAGCCACCCTCAAATTTAAAAAAAATGTGATCTACGTCACACAATTTAAGTGAATTTGACCCATAAATCCATCAGTATGACTTGTAATTTGTTCACTTATTGACCATTTGGAACTATTTTGTATTCTTAAATGACGAATACTCATGCAGATGGCTTAAAAGAACTGGCACGTAACGTGCTTGCTCTGTCCCGGGCGTCTGTCTGAAACATTCTCGCCAGGCGCCTCTGCGTGACACATTTTTCTTACCGTGAAAAAACATAGAGTTATACAAACAGCCTAAAAACACCGTTTCATAAAGAAACTATTCGAAATGATTTTGTAACGACCAGGAACGATTAAACTGGGAAAAGGTGCATTTGTGTGATTTACGTTAAGTTGTTAATTTTTTTCATTTAGGGCCAATTTTCAGTTATTCTTCTTATAAGAATAATTAATGAATAATTATGATAAGCTTCACACTAATGTCGTAATCCGCTCTTGCAGATCCAGGCAAATCGCGGTAATGGTGATCACACGCTGTCTGTCAGACACCTAAGGAGTGCGCCATGAGTTACTCCCATCTTCTTGTTTCTGTTGCTGTTTCTCCCGAAAGCCATCAACTCCTCGCCCGGGCCGTTTCGATTGCCAGACCCCACAATGCGCGTATCAGTCTTATAACACTGGCGGCCGAACCCGAGATGTATAATCAGCTGGCTGCCCCGATGCTGGAGGATATTCGTGAGGTTCTGCAGGAGGAAACGCAGCAATTTCTGCGTGAGCTGGTCGAAAAGGCACAATATCCTGTTTATGAAACCGTTATAGCGACAGGCGAACTTAATGCACATATTCTGGATATGTGTCGTAAACAGAATATTGATTTAGTGATATGCGGAAATCACAACCACAGCTTTTTATCGCGCGCGGCCTGCGCGGCAAAATCTATTGTCGCCTCAAGCCAGGTTGATGTGTTGTTAGTGCCGCTTGGGGGGCGTTAACCCCCCGGTATAAAATCAGGCGAGTTTAGGGAAAGTCGCGATCTTTTTTTGCAGGTAGCCTTCATGGCTTTGCGGGGCGATATCACGCAAATCCTGAATAAAGCGCGCCTGCCAGTGATTAATATCGTTCTTACGGATCGTCTCCATCATTTCAGCATGGCGGGAAATACGCTCCGTGAGCGGCATCGTCAGGGCACGATTCAGCGCGTTTGCCACATCATCCCGATCGTAAGGGTTTACAATCAGCGCTGAGGTGAGTTCATTTGCGGCCCCGGCAAACTGGGAAAGCACCAGCACCCCAGGATCGGCAGGGTCCTGCGCCGCCACATACTCCTTCGCGACCAGGTTCATCCCGTCCCGCAGCGGCGTGACGAGGCCGACATCCGCATAGCGGAAGACCTTCATCAGGATCTTGCGATCAAAATGCTGATTCAGATAAAAGAGCGGCGTCCAGCCCAGCTGACCGTAGCGGCCATTAATACGCCCTGCTTCAGTCTCCAGCTGATGACGAATGTCCTGGTAGGCCTGAACCTCACCGCGCGAGGTCGGCGCTATCTGGGTATAGCGAATTTTACCGTGATGCTGCGGGTATTTATCCAGCAGCGTTTCATACGCCAGGAAACGTTCCGGCAGCCCTTTGGAATAATCAAGACGCTCGACCGAGAAGATATTTTTGACGTGCTTGAGTTCATTCTTAAGCTGCGCCAGCTTAGGCGGCAGCGGACCGGCGGCCTGCTCAGCGATTTCGTCAGGTTCAATCCCTATCGGATAGACTTCGGTATGGAAGGTTTTCCCCCACGCCGTATGGGTCTTGCCCCCTTTGGTCACCAGACGCGCTTTACCTGACACCGAGTCAAGGAACGCCAGGCGGTCATTTTCAGTCTGGAAGCCCAGTAAATCATAATCACACAGCGCCTCCAGCAATTCTTCATGCGGCGGCAGCGCGGTAAAGATCTCCGGCGTCGGGAACGGAATGTGCAGGAAGAAGCCGATCCGGTTATTGACCCCCCTCTTGCGCAGCTCTCTGGCGAAGGGCAGCAGATGATAATCGTGGATCCATAAAATATCGTCTTCTTCGATTAATGGCAGCAGTTTATCCGCCAGCAGCGCATTCACCCGCGCATAGCCTTCAAAGGATTCCCGCTGGAATTTCACCAGGTCAAGGCGATAGTGAAAGGCAGGCCACAGAACGGCATTGGAGAATTGCGAGTAGTACTCGTCGTAATCTTTCTCTTTCAGGGCGAATGAAGCCCACGTGATGTTTCCGCGCGTGACCTTTTTTAGCGGTTTCTCTTCTTCACTGATTTCACCACTCCAGCCAAACCACAGCCCGCCAGCAGCTTTTAAGGCACCTAATACCCCTACCGCCAGGCCACCTGCACTGGCTTTTTTATCATCAGGCGGTGCAATTCGGTTAGAGACGACGACTAAGCGACCCATAATGGTTTCCCCCTTTGTTTTGCGCTATTTGTTGTTGTTGCTGGTTAGCGATGTCAGATATCCACTGCCAGACGCTGGCGACATCCGCCAGCCGCCATTCGGCGACAGTGTCACCAGGCCCCACCTTGACGGCGATCCCTCCGGCCTGATTTACCACACGAAACCCGGCCTCGTCGGTCAGGTCATCCCCTATGAAAACGGGCGTCCGCCCTTTGAAAGGCGGTGTCGCCATAAACGCGGCAATGGCCGCACCTTTATTGATCCCTTTCGGTTTTAACTCCACGACGCATTTACCGGGCTGCAGTGCCAGCTGCGGATGCGCATCCGCAACCGACTGAGCCAGGGCCAGTACAGCCTCTTCATGCTGCGGTGCCTGGCGATAATGCAGGGCGAAGGCCATGCCTTTGGCTTCCAGCTCGGTGCCAGGCAGGTCAGCCAGCGCAGCAGAGAGCTGCTTCTGGAGCGTTTGCGTGAGTGCGTCGGGGAGTGAAACGATATGCGTTTGATCATGGATGTCGCGGCGCCCCGCTCCGTGTACACCGGCCAGCGGAAAGTGGTATGGACTGGCGAGCATGTCCAGCTCGGCCATTGAGCGCCCTGATATCAATGCCAGTGCTCCCTCATTCATGCGCGAGAGCTGATGCAAATCCTGTAACACCGCCTCCGGAATAGACACCTGATCGGGGTGCGGTTTTATCCCGGCGAGCGTGCCGTCGAGATCGAAAAAGAAAGCATAATGTCCGGGCAGTACAGGCGGTGCGGTTAACAAGTCAGCCACCCTTTTCCTCCTTACGGTTTACGAGAGGTAAACGCCTTTACCTCTTTCATAGCCATGTAAGTATAGACAGTGTGACGTCGCTCGCCATTTGACACCCGGCCCGCCAGTAAAACTGGCGGGCCGGTTAAGGGGTCAACTATGGTTATTAGTTGAGCAATAAAAGAGAGAAAAAAGGGTCAGACAGTTCGCTTCGCTTTTTGCTTGTAACGGTCGAAAATCACGGCTGCCAGCAGGATCAGCCCCCGCACCACGTACTGAGAGAACGGCGAAATATTCAGCAGGTTCATGGCGTTCTCTACCGTCCCCAGAATCAGGATACCGGCCACCACATATGAGATTTTTCCGATGCCGCCTTTGAGGGAAACGCCCCCTAAAACGCAGGCGGAGATGACGATCAGCTCATAACCGATGGAGGTCATTGGCTGGCCGCTGGTCATACGCGACGCCAGGATAATCCCCGCGGCGGCAGAAACCAGCCCTGAGAGCACAAAGATAATAATCTTGGTGCGTACCACCGGCACCCCAGCCAGACGAGCCGCTTCTTCATTACCGCCAATTGCCAGGGTGTTACGGCCAAAGGTGGTCCGGTTAAGCAGGAAGCCGAACAGGATCAGGCAGGCGACGGTCAGCCAGATAGGCGCAGGCAGGCCCAGCCAGTTCGCATAACCCAGGGTAAAGAAGCGCTCGTCTTCAATCCCCACCGCTTTACCGTCGGAGATGATATAGGCCAGCCCGCGGACAATTTGCATCGTCGCAAGGGTGGTGATCAGGGCATTAATCTTCAGACGTGCGATAACAAAACCATTCACCAGACCGCTGATAACGCCAAGTAACAGACCGGCCAGCACGCCAATCCACAGACTCTCCGTCATGTTGATCACCACGGCCGTGGTG
>NZ_JAIWJZ010000147.1:0-12591 GCF_020216105.1 Enterobacter sp. K16B | reverse complement strand
GCGCCATCGTCATGCTGACGCTGGGAGATGTCCTGGCGGCGGAGGTGTTCAAGCACCTTAACGCCCACGAGGTTAAGCAGATCAGTGCCTCGATGGTCAACATGGCGGGCTTTACTCACGACCAGATGGCCATGGTGCTGGAGGAGTTTAAGAAAGACTCCAGCGAATATGCGGCGCTCAGCCTCAACACCAACGATTATCTGCGCAGCGTGCTGGTCAAGGCGCTGGGCGAAGAGCGTGCCTCCTCGCTGCTGGAAGATCTGCTGGATACCCATCAGGGCACCAACGGTATCGAAACGCTCAACTTTATGGATCCGCAGGCGGTGTTCGATCTTATCCGCGAAGAGCATCCGCAGATCATCGCCACCATCCTGGTACACCTCAAGCGTAACCAGGCGGCGGACGTGCTGGGCAAATTCGACGAGCGCGAACGTAACGACATTATGCTGCGTATCGCCACCTTTGGCGGCGTACAGCCTGCCGCGCTGCAGGAGCTGACGGAAGTGCTGAACAACCTGCTGCACGGCCAGAACCTCAAGCGCAGCAAGATGGGCGGCGTCCGTCCGGCGGCCGAGATCCTCAACCTGATGAAATCCCATCAGGAGGAGGCGGCCATCGAGGCGGTGCGCGACTTCGACGGCGAACTGGCGCAGAAGATCATCGACGAGATGTTCCTGTTCGAAAACCTGGTGGATGTGGAAGACAGAAGCATTCAGCGTCTGCTGCAGGAGATCGAGAGCGAGACGCTGATCATCGCCCTGAAAGGGGCCGACGAGCCGCTGCGCATGAAGTTCTTCCGCAATATGTCACGCCGTCAGGCCGAGCTGATGACCGACGATCTGGCCTCCCGTGGCCCGGTGCGTCTGTCGCAGGTGGAAGCCGAACAGAAGACCATTCTCAACGTGGTGCGTCGCCTGGCCGAGTCTGGCGAGATCCTGATTGGAGGCAGCGACGATGCCTACGTTTGATGATAACAACGCCCGTGAGTGGCGCGCCTGGAAGCCTGAAAACCTGCTGGGTGAGCCGCTGGACACCCCGCTGCCGACGATGGACAACGCCCAGTCTGAGGCGCAGCTGAAAGCTGAACTGGCGCGCCTGCGCAAGCAGGCGGAGCAGCAGGGATTTGCTCAGGGACAGCAGCAGGGCCAGGAAGAGGGGCGCAAGCAGGGCTACGAGGCAGGGCTGAAAGAGGGTCGCGACGCCGGGTTTGCCCAGGGCGTAGAGCAGGCGAGCGTGGAGCAGCAGGCGCTGCTGCGCGAGGCCGAAGTCTGGGTCAGCAACTTTAAGCTGGCGCTGGAAAACCTCGAAGGGCTGGTCCCCGCGCGTCTGGTGCAGCTGTCGCTCACCGCGGTCCAGCAGCTCTACGGCACTGCCCGCGTGACGGACAACCAGGCGCTGAACGCGCAGATCCGCAGCCTGATGCAGCAGGATGCCCTGCTGCACGGCACCATCCAGCTGTATGTCAGCCCGGACGCGTTTGCGCCAGTGCAGGCGGCGCTGGGCGAAACGCTCACCGCGATGGGCTGGGAGCTGCACCGCGACGCCAGCCTGGCCGCCGGGGGCTGCCGGATTGTCTCCCCGGACGTTGAGGTGGACGCCAGCATGGAAACCCGCTGGCAGGCGCTCTGCCAGCTGGCACGCGAGGAGCTCTCGCAATGAGCCAGCAGCTAAAAAAGTGGCTCTCCGCCCTCGACCGGGTGGAGGAGAAACTCACGCAGTTGCCCGATTTTCGCCAGTACGGCAAGCTGACGCGCGCCACCGGGCTGGTGATGGAGGCCGTGGGGCTGAAGCTGCCCATCGGTGCCCTGTGCATCGTTGAGCGCCAGACGGAGCAGGGAATTATCCCGGTCGAGAGCGAGGTGGTGGGCTTTAACGGCCAGACGCTGTTCCTGATGCCGCTGGAGCATGTCGACGGTATCCTGCCGGGGGCGCGCATTTACGCCCTGCAAAGCGACAGCCACGCCGGTAAACAGCTTCCCGTTGGCCCGCATCTGCTGGGCCGCGTGCTGGATGCCCAGGGCCGTCCGCTGGATGGCCGTCCCGCGCCGGGAAAACCGGCGGCCGGGCTTTTTACCCCGACGCTTAACCCGCTGCACCGCGACCCGATCAAAACCGTGCTCGACGTCGGCGTGCGCGCCATCAACGGCCTGCTGACGGTGGGGCGAGGACAGCGTATGGGCCTGTTCGCCGGTTCCGGCGTCGGCAAAAGCGTGCTGCTCGGCATGATGGCCCGCTTTACCACCGCTGACGTCATCGTGGTGGGGCTGATTGGCGAGCGTGGCCGCGAGGTAAAAGATTTTATCGAGAATATCCTCGGCGAGGAGGGGCTCGCCCGGGCGGTGGTTGTCGCCGCCCCGGCCGACGTCTCGCCGATTTTACGTATGCAGGGCGCCGTCTACGCCACCCGCATCGCGGAGGACTTCCGCGAGCGCGGCCTCAACGTGCTGCTGATTATGGACTCCCTGACCCGCTACGCCATGGCGCAGCGTGAAGTGGCGCTGGCGATTGGCGAACCGCCGGCCACCAAAGGCTATCCGCCGTCGGTGTTTGCCCGCCTGCCTGCTCTGGTTGAGCGCACCGGTAACGGCGTGAAAGGGGGCGGCTCGATCACCGCGTTTTATACGGTGCTGACGGAAGGGGACGACCAGCAAGATCCGATTGCCGACTCCGCGCGCGCGATCCTCGACGGCCACATTGTGCTGTCGCGCCGTCTGGCCGAGGCGGGGCACTATCCGGCTATCGATATCGAAGCCTCGATCAGCCGCGCCATGACCGAGCTGATCCCGCATGCCCAGTACCGCCGGGTGCAGCGTTTCAAACAGCTGCTCTCCGCGTACCAGCGCAACCGCGATCTGGTCAGCGTGGGGGCGTACGTCAAAGGGAGCGACGCGATGCTGGACCAGGCCATCGACAAATACCCGTCGCTGGAGGCGTTCCTCCACCAGGCGATCCATGAGCGCAGCGGCTATGACGACGCCGTTCGCGCCCTGTCCGGGCTCTTCCCGGACATCAAAGACTAATCCGGAGGCGCGATGAAGGTAAAAAACCCGATGACGCTGCTGCGCGATATGGCCGAAGAGACGCTGACGGAGACCACCCGCGCGCTGGGCGGCGCGCAGCAGCAGCTTCAGCAGGCGCTCACCCAGCACGAACAGCTGCAGCACTATGAGCAGGAGTACCAGCAGTCCCTGCGTCAGGGGATGATGGGTGGCGGCATGTCGGTGGCGGATCTGGTGAATCATCAGTCGTTTATTTTATCGCTCAAGCAGGTCGTCAAGCAGCAGGAAGGCCACGTTAACGCCTGTGAACAGGCGGTCGACAAGGTGAAGCAGAACTGGGTGCAGAACAAGCAGCGCCTGAACGCCTTTGAAACCCTGATTGCCCGCCGGGAGACGGCGCAGGCGCTGGTTCAAAGCCGACATGAACAGAAGCTGATGGATGAATTTGCCCAGCGTGCCGGACAAAAGAGAGAAAGGCTATGAACATTGATATTGCCACCCTGCTGTTGGGCAGCGGGGCACCGGGCAAACCGAAGGCCGGGCTGCTCGCTGACGAGAACTTCAGCCTGGCGCTGGATGACAAGCTGACCGAGCTGGCGCAGCTTTTCCCGGGCCTTGACCCGCAGATGCTGGCTGCGCTGCCGGAGGCCGCCTTACCCGCCGGGTTACTGCCGGGCAAACTGGCTGACGACGCACCTGTCCTTGATGACGAGGGGAGGCCGCTGATGGCAATGCCCGCACTGGCAGAGGCGTTGCAGGGCATCGCGCTGACCGACGGTGAAGGGGACGAAAGCCCCCAGTGGCAGCTGCAGCAGCTGGTGACCCGCAGCGTCACCGGGGAGGTACCGGTGAAAGGCGTACCGGGCGAAAAAAACGCGGCGCCGGAGGGCAAAACCGCAGCAACGTTGATGATGAGCGGGGATAAAACCCCGGCGGCCGCTGCCGCGCCGCTGGCGGCGCAGCCCGCACCGCTCAGCAGCGAAGCGCTGGTCACCACCGAGGTTGCCGCGACGCCAACGGTGAACGCCGTGGCGCTCCCTGCCGCCGTACGCACCAGCATCGCCCATGCCCCGCAGCAGGTGGTCACCGTTAACCATCCGCCGGAAACGCCGGAGTGGAAGCAGTCGGTCAGCCAGCACATTGCGGTCTTTAGCCGCAACGGGCTGCACAGTGCGGAGATCCGCCTGCACCCGGAAGAGCTGGGGTCGCTACAGATTTCCCTGCGCGTGCAACAGGATCAGGCACAGATCCATATCGTCAGCGAGCATGCGCATATTCGCCACGTCATGGAGCAGGCGATGCCGCAGCTGCGCGCCGCGATGGCGGAATCCGGCATTCAGCTGGGTCAGTCCAGCGTCAGCGCGGAAGGGCAGTCGTTTGCCGCCGGTGATCAGGGGGAACACGCCGCAGGCGACGAGCATGCCGCGCAGGAGGGCGAGGAGCACGCGCCGGAGGAGGAGAGTGTACCCACGTTATTAACCACCACCCCCGGAAATATATACGGAATTAATACCTTTGCCTGAAGTGGCGAATTAGCTTCAGGAATGAAATTTTATCGCCTGATTATCAGGATGATTAAATGGACTACAATGTCCGCCATATTGACACGAGGGTAGCACGCTGCCCTCTCTTATTTATCAGGTGTACGTTCAATGAGTAATAAAAATAAAAAGGTCGCCAGTGGCGGAGGGTCTCGCTCGCTTCTGATGATGTTCATGTTTTTGACTGCCGTTGCGGCGTGCGGAGTTTCCGGCTACCTGTTCTGGGAGATGAAGTTCGCCAAACCGGCACAAGAAGTCGCAGAAGGGGAAATCAACACGGCTCCTGCGCCCGTGCAGGTCGAGCCGCTGTATGCGTCAATGAATACCTTTACCGTCAGCCTGAAGCCGACGGCGAACGAATCGGACCGGGTATTGTATCTGGGCTTGTCGATTCGCGTGGCGGAACAGAAATCACTGGCGGTGCTGGAAAAATATTTACCGGAATATCGCAGCCGCTTATTTATGTTGCTCACTCACCAGACCTATGAAGATTTATCGACGGATGAAGGAAAGCGTCGCCTGATTACCAATATTCAGAGTGAGCTGGATAAACCGCTGGCATTTAACCAGTCCATTCGCGTCACTGACGTGCTTATTAACGAATTTATTCTGCGGTAATTATTATGGCTGACAGCTTTTTATCTCAGGATGAGATCGACCGTTTGCTCAACGCCGATGTGGAGAGCAACAGCGATCGTCAGAACAATGGGGCAGACCCGGGGATCAAACCCTACGATCCGCATACCCAGCGCCGGGTGATCCGCGAACGTCTGCATTCGCTGGAGATCATTAACGAACGTTTTGCCCGTCAGTTCCGCATGGGGCTGTTTAACCTGCTGCGCCGTAGCCCGGATATTACGGCGGGGAACATTAAGATCCAGCCGTATCACGAGTTTGCCCGCAACCTGCCGGTGCCGACAAACCTGAACCTGCTGCACCTTAACCCGCTGCGCGGCACCTCGCTGATGGCGTTCTCGCCGGGGCTGGTGTTTATGGCCGTGGATAACCTGTTCGGCGGCGACGGGCGTTTCCCGACCAAAGCCGACGGCCGCGAGTTCACGCCCACCGAGCAGCGCGTGATCCACCGCATGCTGTCGATGGCGCGCGAGGCGTACGAGTTCGCCTGGAGTTCGATCTACAAAATCAAAACGGAGTACATCCGCTCCGAAATCCAGGTGAAGTTCACCAACATCACCTCGTCGCCGAACGACGTGGTGGTGACCACGCCGTTTTCGGTGGAGATCGGTTCGCACCGCGGGGAGTTCAACATCTGTATTCCCTTCAGCACCATCGAGCCGCTGCGCGAGCTGCTGAGTAACCCGCCAATGGACAACTCCCGTCATGAGGACTCCCACTGGCGCGGCCTGCTGGCAAGCCAGATGCGGGAAACCGAGCTGGAGCTCACGGCGCGTTTCGCCGATATCGGCACCCGTCTGTCCCGTGTGATGCAGATGAAAAAAGGCGACATCATCGCGCTGGATAAGCAGGAGTTTATCGAGGCCAGCGTCGGTGGCGTACCGGTCTTCACGGCCCGCTACGGTGCCGTTAACAATCAATATGCCCTGAAGGTCGAGCAGATGATTCAGCCTTCATTACTTTCATTAAACAAGGAGTAATTTCCCCATGAGCGATATGAACACCTCATCGGGTTCTGACGATCAGTCCATCGATAATCTTTGGGGTGAGGCAATGACCGAACAGCACGCGGCGGGAATGACCGACACCATGGCGGGTGCGCAATTTTCTGACGAAATGAACCTGATCCTCGATATCCCGGTAAAAATGACCGTGGAGCTGGGACGCACCAAAATGACCATCAAGGAGCTGCTGCGCTTAAGCCAGGGCTCGGTGGTGTCGCTGGACGGTCTGGCGGGGGAGCCGCTGGATATCCTGATCAACGGTTACCTGATTGCGCAGGGGGAAGTAGTAGTGGTGTCCGATAAATTCGGTATCCGTATCACGGACATCATTACCCCGTCCGAGCGCATGCATCGTCTGAGCCGCTGATGAACGCCACCGATTCCCTTCCGGCTACCGGGTCCATACTGATGTCGGTCAGCGGCGCGCTGGCGCTGATCCTCCTGCTGCTGGTGGTGCTGGCCTGGGCCGCCCGCCGCAGCGGGCTGGCGCGTCGGCTCAACGACGCCCAGGGCAACATGACCCTGGTGGCGACCCAGTCTCTGGGGCCGCGCGAGCGCCTGGTGCTGGTTGACGTTGGCGACCAGCGTCTGGTGCTGGGGGTTACCGCCTCGCAGATTACCTGCCTCGCCACTCAGCCGCGTCCGGAAAACGCCCCGCAGGCCAGTGCGCCCGCGGCGACGTTCCCGCTGATGCTGGAGAAGCTGCGCCAGAAATACCGTCCGGGAGGTGAACAGTGAATCGCCTGCTGCTGGCATTCGCCCTGATGCTGCCTGCCGCCGGTGCAATGGCGGCCAACGGGGATATCACCCTCGGCCAGCCCTCCGGAGAAGGAGGCTGGACCCTGCCGGTGCAAACCCTGCTGCTGCTGAGCGGCTTTACCTTTATTCCCGCGGTCCTGCTGATGATGACCGGGTTTACCCGCATCATCATTGTGCTGGGGCTGCTGCGTAACGCGCTGGGTACGCCCACCGCGCCACCCAACCAGGTGCTGGTGGGGCTGTCGCTGTTTTTGACCTTCTTTGTGATGTCGCCGGTGTTCAGCCAGATCTACGAAAAAGCCTGGCAGCCGCTGCAGGAAAACAAAATCACCATGGAAGTGGCCCTGACGGAAGGGGTGAAGCCGCTGCGCGCGTTCATGCTCGACCAGACCCGCGAAAGCGATCTGGCGATGTTTGCCCGCATCGCGAAAACGCCGGACGTTGCCACGCCGCAGGAGGTGCCGCTCAGCATTCTGATCCCGGCGTTTATCACCAGCGAGCTGAAAACCGCGTTCCAGATCGGCTTTACCATTTTTATCCCGTTCCTGATCATCGATCTGGTGGTGGCGAGCATTCTGATGGCGCTGGGGATGATGATGGTGCCGCCGACCACCATTGCCCTGCCGTTTAAGCTGATGCTGTTCGTGCTGGTGGATGGCTGGCAGCTGCTGGTGGGTTCGCTGGCCCAGAGCTTTTACAGTTAGGAGAGCCCCATGACCCCGGAAAGCGTAATGGTGATCGGCATGCAGGCCATCAAGGTCGGGCTGATGATTTCCGCCCCGCTGCTGGTGGCCGCCCTGGTCACCGGTCTGATAATCAGTATTTTGCAGGCCGCCACGCAGGTCAACGAAATGACCATGACCTTCATCCCGAAAATCCTGATGATTGTCGGCGTCGCGGTGGCGCTTGGCCCGTGGATGATGAAAATCTTTATTGAATATACCCGCGCGGTGTTCGCCAGCATCCCGTATGTGATCGGCTGATGGCCTTTGGACTTCCCCTCGATCAGCTCTACGGGCTGGTCAGCCACTACTTTTTCATTATGGTGCGCATTGCGGCGCTGCTGCACGTTGCGCCGGTCTTCAGCGAGAAGGCCGTCAGTGCCCGACTGCGCGCCGGTCTGGCCCTGCTGACGGCGATCCTCATTGGCGGGACACTGCCCGACGCCGGGGTAGGGATCTACTCCTGGGAAGGGGTTTGGGTGCTGGCGAAACAGGTGATTATCGGTACGGCGATGGGGCTGACGCTGCAGCTGCTGTTCGCCGCCGTGCGCATGTCCGGTGAAATTATCGGCATGCAGATGGGGCTGTCGTTCGCCACCTTCTTTGACCCCGGCGCCGGGAACAGCCCGGTGATCTCGCGTTTTCTCAACCTGCTGGTGATGCTGCTGTTTCTCGCTTTTAACGGCCATCTCTGGCTGCTGGCGCTGCTGGCTGACACCTTCCAGACCCTGCCGGTTGACGCCACGCCGCTGCATGCGGGCGGGTTTATCTATCTGGTCACCCACGCGGGGCTGATCTTCAGTCAGGGGCTGATGCTGGGGCTGCCGGTGATTGCCCTGCTGCTGTGCATCAACTTCATCCTCGGGCTGTTAAACCGTCTGACGCCGCAGCTCTCCATCTTCGTGATTGGCTTCCCGCTGACGCTGACCTTCGGCATGCTGGCGCTGTTCCTGATTGCCGAAACGCTGGCCCCGTTCTTTGAGCGCCTGATGGCCACCGGCTTTGACCTGCTGGCCGGGCTGATTCAGGCGCTGGTGTAGTCCCCTCAGTGCATGCAGGCGATGCGGGCGACGGTTTCCGAGCCGGAGGCCAGCACCTTGTCGTCCAGCAGGTAGACGGTGCTGGTCGCTACTTCGCCCGGCTTAATTTGCGGGAAGATATAGTCGGTCACATCTTCATCCGTGGTCTGGCCGCCCAGCTTGCGGTGCTGGCTGGTCACGGTCAGATGGATCCGTTTGCCTGACAGTTCCACATCGTAGCGCACCTCCCGGTTCACGGCCTTCGGCAGCCCGTCGCGCTTGCCGTCTTTAAAATGGGTGATGCTGCCGATATAGGTGGTATGCCCGCTGAACAGGCCATCGCGGTAGGAGCGGTAGATGCCCCGCGCCAGCGTCGCATTGTTGTCGTCCTCAATCACGTAGTAGGAGGTGGGGGCGACACACTGGGACGCGAACGTCGCATTCCGCAGTCCGTACAGCGCCATGCCGCCCAGCCCGACGACCATCCCGCCCACAAACAGCAGGCTGAGCGGGGATTTAATAAAGGCGAAAATAGAACGATTCGCAGTCATTCCCTGAATCCTTAAAGGGTTGTTGGCAGGCAATAAGTCCCTGGAACTGGCTCATTTTTTCTGAGCCGGTGGTGACGTACAGCACCGCAGCCGGTTTCTCATTGGGGCGACGATCCAGCACGTGACGGGTATAGGTTTGCAGCGTGGATTCAATCAGGGCGCGCTGCGTCTGTTTATCCTGCTGCACCATCACCTGGGTGCCGGGCGGCACGCCGGGGCCATTCCAGTGCACAAAGTGGACCGGCTGGGGGCTAAAATCGACGATCCCGCGCAGCAGCAGGGCAATCACCAGCCCCACCAGCACGCCACTCAGAGTGACGCAGATCTTCTGCTTCAGGGCATAGCGGCGCGCAGGGGCGTGCGCCGCCGCCGACGGCACATCCGGCGCGGCCGCTTCTTCCTGGGCGGGCAGGGGCGCGGTCTGCACCGGCGGTGGCAGTTCACCGCTGGCCTCGCGCACAAGCAGACGATAGCCGCTGCGCGTCACGGCGATCAGGGTGATGGCTTCCTGCAGATCCAACTGGGCGAACGCGCGACGCAGCTTGGTGATCATCACCCGGACGCTGTTGTCGGTCACTTCCACGCCTGCGCTGCGCCAGCCGATCTCCATCAGCTGTTCCTGAGAAAGCACCTCCCCCTGGGCCTCCACCAGTGCGGCAAGGCACAGACACGCGCTTTGGGGAAGGGTGACCGTCTCCTGCGTATCCGTCCGGGCAAGTACGCGGGTCTGTAAATCCAGCGTTACTGACGTTCCAATCGCGATAGGGTTTAGCATAGTTATTTGATTCTTCTGGTGTATTAGGTATCGCTTCTGGCTATTGTAATTAATAGTAAGGAATACATGTTATGGCGAGCCGAAGGCCAGAGCGACATGCTTTTTATGTCTTACGTCATATTTTTGCAACCACTGCGTAATAACAGCCTTAACGGCATTAAGGTTATTAATCGGAGCGTTATTAACCACATTAAACATGGTGATTAATAACGTTTTACTTTAATCATATTAAAACCAATCGGTTACCTTTTTGCTGCCGAAGAGGGCGTCTGTACGGCGTTGATAATGAGACGCTGTCATCATTCAGAATTAATCTTTTTTAATCTGTATATTTTTATTAATTGTGTCGGGAAGGGGGCGGGAGCGGTTGCGAACGAGACCGGCGAATTTATACTGCGTAAACAGATGTTATTGAATTTATTACACAGTATTTATTTTCTTTACAAGGATGACCGATGTTCTCTCTTAAGCGTTTATTGCATACCACCGATATGCCGGCCATGTTTCCCGTTTTTCTCTGCCGTCTGGTACTGGGGGTATTTTTCTTTACCGCAGGGTTTAATAAATTATTCGTTCCCGAGAACCAGCTGCTGATGGTGGACACCATGCATGACGCGGGGATCCCTTTCCCGGACGTTATGGCCGTGGTGGTGGCGTTCCTCGAATGCAGCATGGGTCTGCTGTTAACCCTGGGGCTATTCAGCCGCGTGAGCGCGCTGGTACTAATGACGATCAGCACTGTGGCGCTGGTCACCATCGGTATCTACACCATTCCGCGTGGTCTGAACCTGATCGCCTGGCTCAGCTGGCTGTTTTATCTGCCCGAGACGCTGTATATGGTGCTTTGCCTGCTGCCGGTGACATGGGGGGGAACCTTCTGGAGCCTCGATGGCTGGCTGGTCAGACGCTGGGATAATGTCCGGCGGATTGTTTTTGTTGAACGATAACAGAAGTGCGCGGTTATCAACGGTTTGAAGAGCATATTTCCTGCCCCCCGCATAATAAAATAGCCCTGTAGCGGTAGCATTGTGCTGCCAGAATAAACAACAGGCGCTGTCATGGTTTTTATTGTCATACTGGTCGTTATTTTTATTACCTTCATTATTCTGGTGCAGGCGGGCGTCATGCCGTGGTTTATCCGCACGGAGGGGCAGCGCCTGCGCTCGCAGGTGGATGCCCTGGCCATTCAACTGCGTGAACAGCTCGACCGTGTAGAAGCGCAGCAGCGCTCGATGACCGAAAGCGTGGTCACCCTGAAAAGCTTTGCCCTCGACAAAGCGGCGCCGGGAGAGACCGATCTCCCGGAGGAGACCAGCAACAGCCGTCAGTTTTTCAATGCCCTGGTGAAAGAGACGGGAGAGCGGCTGGGCGGTCGGGCCTGGATTGTGGAAAACACCGGGCGCATCATTGCCGATGCCGCCGGTGCGCCCACGGTGCAATCGCTCAACGATGCCGATCTCCCCATGGCGGTCCCGCTGCGCGCCCTGCTGGCCCAGTCCGGGGAAGGGCTGCGCCATACCCGTTTTCGCAGCGCCAGCGGCGAGCACACCCTGATGGTGGTTCCCCTCGCCGACACGCCGTGGCTGCTGGCCATTGATGTTCCCACCCGCCGCATGGGCGAGCGACCTGGCATTCTGCTCCACAAGCCATGGCCGCTGGCCGCGCTGCTGCTGGTCTCGACCCTGACGCTGCTGCGCAGCCTGAATCTGCACCTTTCCCGGCTCAATGAAGAGCTGCCGTCGCAGCTGCAAACCGGGCAGGGGGCGCATCTGCCGCCACTGATGCATGAGGTGGGCGAGCAGGTGAACGCCATCGCCCGGGCGGCCACCGTCATTGCCCAGGAGAACGAACGGCTGCTGCAGGTCCCGGAGGCGAGCGCCAATCTGCTGGCAACGCTCGGCGACAGCGCCACTGGCGTGATTATGGCCATGAAGGCCTTGCATGATGCTGCCCTGCAGATTGCCGACAGCAGCGGGGCGCTGGTTCAGCTGGCAAGCCGCGCCTACAGTTACTCCCTGCATAACGAAGAGGGGATTTTTGCCGTGGAGTCGCGCAACCTGGCGAGCCGCTGTGCGCGCTCCTCGAAGGAGCTTCGGGCGCTGATTGACGATGCGATGATGCAGGGGCAGAGCGGCGCCGCGTCGGTGACGCAGAATAACAGCGTGCTGATTGAGGAGGTCTGTACCGTGGCGAATGCCCTGCTGCAGCGCACCCAGTGACGGGTTGCGTAAGCAGGATCGCTTTGCTTCACTGGAAGCAGGCTTAATGAAAAGGATCTCCTGACATGAAATACGCTCTTGTGCTCTTCGCCGTCTTGACGCTGGCGGCCTGCCAGTCGCCCACGTCGCAGAGAACAGACCGCGTGACGCTGACCCGGTGTGGCAACGATCAGATAACCCTGCTGCCCGCCGCTGCCGCCGGGCGTCAGCTGAGAATTTGGGTTAATGATGTGGTGTTTACCGGCGACGAGGGGCGAGAAATCACCCGCAATGAGTATATGCCGTTTCACACTTACCTTTACAGCCGCGACACCCCCGTCGCTGATGCTCAGCCGTACAACATCGTCGCGCTGACGGCGGCGCCGG
>NZ_JAIWJZ010000146.1:0-5973 GCF_020216105.1 Enterobacter sp. K16B | reverse complement strand
AAAGCAGGCTTTTTGCTTTTCTGGGTTGGGTTAAATTGTCGGGTGGCGCTGCGCCTTACCCGACCTACAAAAACCTCGAATCGTAGGCCGGGTAAGGCAACGCCGCCACCCGGCGAAAATGTCCTCAATTGCCGAGCTTCACCGGCATCCCTGACCGCCGTTCCAGCTCAGCACCTGCACCCTCGTTGATCAACTCTGTCCGCAGCGCGGCCGATATCGGCAGCGGCACTTTCCGGGTCGATTCAAATTCCGCACGGTTACGTGACAACGGCTCATGCACTTCCACCCAGCGGCTACCGTCCGGCTCGGTGGTGACTTTAACGGGCTGATCGATAAGCTGTACCCGGGTTCCGACCGGAACGTTATCGAACAGGTATTTGATGTCGTTATTGCGCAGACGAATACAGCCCTGGCTCACCCGCAGCCCGATGCCAAAATTCGAGTTGGTGCCGTGAATGGCGTACAGCCTGCCGATATAAATGGCATACAGCCCCATCGGGTTATCCGGCCCGGCAGGCACGAATGCAGGCAGCGTTTTGCCTTCTGCCGCATAGGCGCGGCGCGTATTGGGCGTCGGCGACCATGTCGGTCCCTCCTGCTTACGCTCAACCGCCGTCACCCAGTTACGCGGCGTTTCGCGCCCGGCCTGACCGATGCCAATGGGCAGGACTTCTACGGTAGTGCCGCCGGGCGGATAATAGTAGAGGCGCATTTCTGCCGCATTCACGATAATGCCTTCCCGGACGGTGTCAGGCAGAATCAGCTGCTGGGGAATGACCAGCCGGGTACCGGATTTGGGCAAAAAAGGATCCACGCCCGGGTTCGCTTCCAGCATATTGCTTAGCCCCTGCCCGTACTGTGCGGCAAACGCCTCGAGCGGTAACGTATTGCGATCCGGCACGGTGATGACCTGCGCGCTTCCCACCAGTCGGCTGCCCGTCGGCGGCAACGGATAGCTCACCGCCTGCACGCTCTGGCTGATAAGCAACGCAGCAAGACACCCCAACACCTCTTTACGACACATCGTCCCTTCCTCCGTCGCTTCGTTCTTCACTAAGCATAGCGTAGCCGTTTTGCATTACCCATCAGGAAATAAAATCAGTTTGCACAGGCTCCCTGTCGCGGTAGTCTCATAAGTTCCGTTTACGTGACGGCCGCTTTGTGAGTGACTTTTTCTTATACCAATAATTAAAAATCAGTGCAGACAGGACAACTATGGATTCCACTCTCACCTCCACACATCCCACCGAGGAGACACCTTCGCTCAATCGTGCCCGCCGCGCCGCCCTCGGCAGCTTCGCGGGTGCCGTCGTCGACTGGTATGATTTTCTGCTCTACGGCATTACCGCCGCCCTGGTCTTTAACCGCGAGTTCTTTCCGCAGGTCAGCCCCGCGATGGGCACGCTCGCCGCATTTGCCACCTTCGGCGTCGGCTTTCTGTTTCGCCCGCTGGGTGGCGTGATCTTCGGCCACTTCGGCGACCGCCTCGGTCGCAAACGTATGCTGATGCTCACCGTCTGGATGATGGGGATCGCCACCGCGCTGATTGGCATCCTCCCTGCGTTTTCCACCATTGGCTGGTGGGCACCGGTACTGCTGGTTACCCTGCGCGCCATTCAGGGGTTCGCCGTGGGCGGCGAGTGGGGCGGCGCGGCGCTGTTATCGGTTGAGAGCGCGCCAAAAAATAAGAAAGCGTTTTACAGCAGCGGCGTACAGGTCGGGTATGGCGTGGGTCTGCTCCTCTCTACCGGGCTGGTCTCCTTAATCAGCCAGCTCACCACCGACGAGCAGTTCCTGAGCTGGGGCTGGCGCATTCCGTTCATCTTCAGCATCGTGCTGGTCATCGCCGCGCTGTGGATCCGTAACGGGATGGAAGAGTCCGCTGAATTCGAACAGCAGCAGGAAATACCTGCCGTCAAAAAGCGGCTGCCGGTGATGGAAGCCCTGGTGCAACACCCTGGCGCTTTTCTGAAAATTATCGCCCTGCGCCTGTGCGAACTGCTGACGATGTATATCGTCACCGCGTTTGCGCTGAACTACTCAACGCAGAATCTCGGTCTGCCGCGTGAGCTGTTTCTGAATATCGGCCTGGTGGTCGGCGGGATCAGCTGCCTGACCATCCCCTGTTTCGCCTGGCTGGCGGACCGCTTTGGTCGACGTCGTGTTTATATCACCGGGGCGCTGGTGGGAACCCTCAGCGCCTGGCCCTTCTTTATGGCGCTGGAGGCACAGTCGATCTTCTGGATTGTCTTCTTTGCCATTATGCTCGCGAATATCGCTCACGATATGGTGGTCTGCGTCCAGCAGCCGATGTTTACCGAACTGTTCGGCGCCAGCTACCGCTACAGCGGAGCTGGCGTGGGTTACCAGGTTGCAAGCGTCGTCGGCGGCGGGTTTACCCCCTTTATTGCCGCCGCGCTGGTGACCTTCTCCGGCGGAAACTGGCACAGCGTGGCGATTTATCTGCTGGCCGGCTGCCTGCTCTCTGCGGCGACGGCGCTTCTGATGAAAGAGACGCACCACCGCTGATCTCACTTTTGTTTCACAGGCGTGTGACATACTATCGGGTAGAGTCGCACACCTGTGGAACAAGGAGACAGAGATGAATAATAAGGGCTCCAGCCTGACCCCGGCTCAGGCGCTGGAAAAACTCGACGCACTGTATGAACAGTCCGTCAACGCGCTGCGCAGCGCCATTAGCGAGTATATCGACACAGGGAAACTCCCCGACGAAAAGGCCAGAAGCGAGGGCCTTTTTGTTTATCCGTCGCTCTCTGTGACCTGGGACGGCAGCGCCAGCACCACGCCGAAAACCCGCGCCTATGCCCGTTTCACCCACTCCGGCTGCTACAGTACCACCGTCACCCGCCCTGCACTGTTCCGCCCTTACCTTGAAGAACAGCTTACGCTGCTGTACCAGGACTACGGTGCGCACATCGCCGTTGAGCCTTCCCAGCACGAGATCCCCTATCCGTACGTGATTGACGGTTCGGCGTTAACGCTGGACCGCTCCATGAGCGCGGGCCTGACCCGCCACTTCCCGACGACGGAACTTTCGCAGATTGGCGATGAGACGGCTGACGGCATTTATCACCCGGCAGAGTTTTCTCCACTGTCACATTTTGATGCCCGCCGGGTCGATTTCTCCCTGGCGCGCCTGCGTCACTACACCGGTACGCCAGCCGAACATTTTCAACCCTTCGTGCTCTTTACCAACTACACCCGTTACGTCGACGAATTTGTCCGCTGGGGCTGCAGCCAGATCCTCGACCCGGAGAGCCCTTACATCGCGCTCTCCTGTGCCGGCGGGATCTGGATCACTGCGGAGACCGAAGCCCCCGAACAGCTGATTTCCGACCTGGCGTGGAAAAAGCATCAGATGCCAGCCTGGCACCTGATCACCGCCGACGGTCAGGGCATTACGTTGATTAACATTGGCGTCGGCCCGTCGAATGCGAAAACCATCTGCGACCATCTGGCGGTTCTGCGCCCGGACGTGTGGCTAATGATTGGCCACTGCGGCGGCCTGCGCGAAAGCCAGCTGATTGGCGATTACGTGCTTGCCCACGCCTATCTGCGTGATGACCATGTGCTTGATGCCGTACTGCCGCCGGATATTCCCATCCCAAGCATCGCCGAGGTCCAGCGTGCGCTGTATGACGCCACCAAAGAGGTGAGCGGTATGCCGGGCGAAGAAGTTAAGCAGCGCCTGCGCACCGGCACGGTCGTCACCACGGACGATCGCAACTGGGAGCTGCGCTACTCCGCCTCCGCGCTGCGGTTTAACCTGAGCCGCGCGGTGGCGATTGATATGGAAAGCGCCACCATCGCCGCGCAGGGCTATCGCTTCCGCGTCCCCTACGGCACGCTGCTGTGCGTCTCCGATAAACCACTGCACGGCGAAATTAAGCTGCCGGGCCAGGCAAACCGTTTCTATGAAGGGGCGATATCCGAACATCTGCAGATTGGCATCCGCGCCATTGACCTGCTGCGAGCGGAAGGGGACAGACTCCATTCCCGCAAGCTGCGCACCTTCAACGAGCCGCCGTTCCGCTAATTACGACAAGGATAAATAATGTACAGCACATCACCTCTCTCTGCCCTGCGCCAGTGGCTTGAAGCCAGCCATCTCGACGGGATGATCGTCCCGCGCGCCGATGCCTGGCAGAGTGAATACTGCGCGCCCTACGATGAAAAGCTGGCCTGGCTGACGGGCTTTGACGGTTCGGCCGGTGTGGCGCTGGTGCTGCAGGACAAAGCACTGCTGTTCGTCGATGGCCGCTATCAGGTTCAGGCGCGCGTGCAGGTCAACACGGATGAGATTGAGATCCACCACCTGCATAACGAGCCGCTGGCGCAATGGCTGGCGGAAAACGTGGGGGCAGGCACGCGCATCGGTTTTGACCCGCTGCTGATGACCAATACGGAGTTTGAGCAGCTGTCCGCCACAGGGTGCGAACTGGTACCATTGAGTGAATCGCCTTTTGATACTCTGTGGACTGACCGCCCTGCCGCACCGGCGGGGCTTATTCGTAGCATGCCGGTTGAACTCAGCGGTGAAAGCAGCGCAGACAAACGTCAGCACGTTGCCGCCGTGCTGGCCGCCAGCAATGCCGATTATCTGGCCGTTACCCTGCCGGACAATATCGCCTGGCTCCTGAACGTGCGGGGAGCAGATATCCCTTACAGCCCGGTACCGCTCTCTTTTGTCCTGCTGGGTCGAGACGGTCACGTTGAGTGGTTTGTTAACGACAATAAGCTCAGCGCCCTGCCAGACGCCGTGCGTAATGCGTTCACTATTGCGCCGCAGGACGCCTTTATCGAGCGCTGCCAGCGGCTTGCTGCCGGTAAACGGGTAATGGTAGATGCCGATTCCGCGCCGGTAGCCCTGCGCTTCGCTATTGAGCCACAGGGAGAGATTGTCTGGCGGACTGACCCTATAACCCTGATGAAGGCCACCAAAAACCCGGTCGAACTGGCGGGTTACCGCGAGTGTCATCACCAGGACGGTGCCGCATGGGTCAACTTCCTTGCCTGGCTGAGCCGTGAAGTGCCGCTGCGCGAGGCGGCAGGAAACCCGCTAACCGAGCTGGAGGTTCAGGCGCAACAGCTTGCGTTCCGTAAACAGCAGCCCGGGTTTATCGAGCAAAGCTTTGCCACCATCTCCGCCTCCTCCAGCAATGCGGCGATGTGCCATTACCATTCGAGCGAGGCCAGCAACAAGCCCATCGTTCATGACCAGTTTTACCTGAACGATTCCGGCGGTCAGTATGCTAATGGCACTACCGATGCCACGCGCACGCTGGCCTGGGGTCAGGTCGACCCGCAGCAGCGTCTGCACTACACCGCCGTGTTGAGAGGCTTCCTGTCGCTGATTACCCTGCAGTTTCCTTCCGGCACTCAGGGACATCAGCTGGATGCTTTCGCGCGTCGTCCATTGTGGGAGATGGGGCTGGATTACGATCACGGTACGGGGCATGGCGTGGGGCATCAGCTTCTGATCCATGAAAACCCGCATCGTATTGCCAAAAAGGTCAACCCGTGGCCGCTGGTGGCGGGCAATATCATGACTATCGAACCGGGATATTATCTGGGCGATAGCCACGGTATCCGCATCGAAAACCAGGTAGAAATCGTTGAGAGCCGTCCGGGATTCTGCAAATTTGCTTCGCTGACGCTGATCCCCATCGACCTGAGTCAGGTCGAGCTGGATCTGTTAAGCGAGCAGGAAAAAGCGTGGCTGGATGCATATCACCAGCAGGTACGTGAGGCGCTGTTACCCCTGGTGAACAGCGAAGCGCGTTCGTGGCTGGAAGCGGCGACGGCGCCGATTAGCCTGGACCGATAGTGCGGCTTTTGCCGGGTAGCGGCGTTGCCTTACCCGGCCTAAGATTCGAGGTTTTTGTAGGTCGGATAAGGCGCAGCCGCCACCCGACAATTTAACCCAACCCAGAAAAGCAAAAAGCCTGCTTT
>NZ_JAIWJZ010000145.1:0-19092 GCF_020216105.1 Enterobacter sp. K16B | reverse complement strand
CCCGTAGGCCCGTGCAAGCGAAGCGCCGCCGGGCATTTAAAGGCCGCTCAGTAGCGGCTTTTTTAATGGCAAAATCTGGAGAGTGGCACGCAAAAGTGGTATAACAAATCATCTGCCGTACCCTGCCTGGAGCGCATATGGAAATCACCGAACCACGTCGTTTATATCAACAACTTGCTGCCGAGCTGAAAAATCGCATCGAGCAAGGGGTCTATCTTGTCGGTGACAAACTTCCCGCCGAGCGTTTTATCGCGGATGAAAAAAGCGTCAGCCGCACGGTGGTGCGCGAAGCGATTATCATGCTGGAAGTGGAAGGCTACGTTGAGGTACGCAAAGGCTCCGGCATTCACGTGATTTCCAATCTGCCGAAACACTCCCCCGTCGCGGACGAAAGTCTGGAATTTGCCAGCTATGGCCCGTTTGAGCTGCTCCAGGCTCGCCAGCTGATCGAAAGCAATATTGCCGAATTTGCGGCGACGCAGGTGACCAAGCAGGACATCATGAAATTGATGGAAATCCAGGAGAATGCCCGCAAGGAAAAATGTTTCCGCGATTCAGAGTGGGATCTACAGTTCCACGTTCAGGTGGCTCTGGCCACGCAAAATACGGCGCTGGCGGCAATCGTTGAGAAAATGTGGACTCAGCGCGTTCACAACCCGTACTGGAAAAAACTTCACGACCATATCGATTCCCGTACCGTCGATAACTGGTGTGACGATCACGATCAAATCCTTAAGGCGCTGATTCGTAAAGACCCTCATGCCGCTAAACTGGCGATGTGGCAGCACCTGGAAAACACCAAGCAGATGCTGTTCAATGAAACCAGCGACGACTTCGAATTTAACGCTGACCGCTATCTTTTTGCCGATAATCCTGTTGTTCATCTTGATACGGCCTCCAGTGGCGCAAAATAGATGACCTTTCTGCTGGCAGGCGCTTCGCTGCGCCTTCCGGCTTAAGTGGGTAAGCAAAACATATATAGTGTCAGCCTTTGTAAATCCCCTCGCTCACTTCCTGGCCTTACGCCAAAATCAACTCGCCCCTGCAAATTCTGTGACGCAGAACGTTGGGCTTTGTTACAATTGGATTCACTTCGTTATTTTGTAAGTTAGTGCTTGCTAACCAGCCAATTAACAGGGAACAGTGTTGGCCACACCGCAATGTGTCCGCGAGCGACCATAATGAAATCACAACAATGTCGCCGTGCTGTTTGTCCCGGATAACAGGCGTGACGTTAACCGATTTCCAGGAACACTGAATGGAACTTTTGACCCAACTACTGCATGCCCTCTGGGCGCAGGATTTTGAAACGCTGGCCAACCCTTCCATGATTGGCATGCTCTATTTTGTCTTGTTTATGATCCTGTTCCTCGAGAACGGTTTGCTGCCTGCTGCGTTCCTGCCCGGTGACAGTTTACTGGTGCTTGTCGGCGTGCTGTGTGCCAAAGGGGCGATGGCATTTCCGCAAACCATTCTGTTACTGACCGTCGCCGCGAGTCTCGGCTGCTGGGTGAGCTACATCCAGGGCAGATGGCTGGGCAATACCCGGATCGTTCAGAACTGGCTCTCGCATCTGCCTGCGCACTATCATCAGCGGGCGCACCACCTGTTCCATAAACACGGGCTTTCGGCGCTGCTGATAGGCCGTTTTATCGCCTTTGTACGCACCCTGTTACCGACCATTGCTGGCCTCTCCGGGCTGAGCAGCACACGCTTCCAGTTCTTTAACTGGATGAGCGGCCTGCTGTGGGTGCTTATTCTGACCACACTGGGCTATGCGCTGGGTAAAACCCCGGTCTTCATGAAATATGAGGACCAGCTGATGTCCTGCCTGATGCTGCTGCCCGTTGTTCTGCTGGTCTTCGGCCTGATTGGCTCGCTGGTCGTCCTGTGGAAAAAGAAATACGGAGCCAGAGGCTAACGATGGTTATCTCGCCGCTCGCCCTGCGCCGCTTTGCCTGTGCCGCAATTGCCCTGGTGGTCATCAGCGCTCTGCTGCTGGCCTGGAGCGCGCTTTCGCATCAGGAATCGACGCTGGCCATTCGCCCGATAAACCAGGGGGCGAGCGTACCTGACGGCTTTTCTGTCTGGCATCATCTTGATGCGAACGGGATCCGCTTTAAGAGCATCACCCCGCAGGACGACGTTTTACTGATTAAGTTTGATTCCCGTGCGCAAAGTGCCGCCGCGAAAGTGGTTCTCGACCGTACGCTGCCGCACGGGTATATCATCGCTCAGCAGGAAGATGACAGCCAGCCTGCCGCCTGGCTGTCCTTGATTCGCGATACGTCGCATCGGTTCGGATAATTACCAGGATTCCGAATCTTTTCACCCACTTTGGTGAATCCCCCGTTTACTTACTATGCTTAAGTACGCGGAGCACCCCTCGAATGTACTCCGCATTAGTCTGGAACGCGGCTTACGCCGTAACACAATGGAAGGTTTCGATAATGAAATTCCGCATTACCCTGGCTCTGGCCCTTTTTTCTTTGAGCACAGCATCCTTTGCAAACTCTCTCTGTCAGGAGAAAGAACAGGATATTCAGCGTGAGATCGGCTATGCCGAAAAGCATAACAATCAGCACCGTGTTGATGGTCTTAAAAAAGCGCTGAGCGAAGTGAAAGCGAACTGTACAGACAGCAAGCTTCGTGCCGATCACCAGAAAAAAATCGCTGAACAGAAGGACGAGATAGCCGAACGCCGTCGCGACCTGCAGGAAGCGAAAGAGAAAGGCGATGCGGAAAAAATTGCTAAGCGCGAGAAGAAGCTGAAAGAAGCGCAGGACGACCTGAAAGCGCTGGAAGCTCGCGATTATTGAGTTAACGGAAATCTCAACAGGAGAGAATCATGTCAAAAGATACGACGTCTGAACATCTGCGCGCTGAACTGAAATCCCTGGCCGATACCCTGGAAGAGGTGCTGAACTCCTCTGCTGACAAGTCAAAGGAAGAGGTCAGCAAACTGCGTAGCAAAGCGGAGCAGGCACTCAAAGAGAGCCGCTATCGCCTGGGTGAAACCGGTGATGCACTGGCAAAACAGACCCGCGAAGCGGCTGCCCGTGCTGACGAATACGTGCGTGATAATCCATGGACGGGTGTCGGGATTGGTGCCGCAGTCGGTGTGGTACTGGGTGTCCTTCTGACGCGTCGTTGATATGGAAGATCCTCGTCACGCACAAGGGCCTGCTAATAACGTCCTCGGCATCGGCCAGCGTATTTTAACAACGCTGGTTGGCATTGCCGAAACGCGCGTCCGGCTGGCAGTGGTAGAGCTGGAAGAGGAGAAAGCGAACCTCTTCCAGATGCTGCTGATGCTCGGCCTGACCATGCTCTTCGCCGCGTTTGGTCTGATGAGCCTGATGGTGTTAATCATCTGGGCCATTGACCCGCAGTATCGTCTTAACGCGATGATTGCCACCACCGTCGTGCTGCTGGTTGCGGCGCTGATTGGCGGGATCTGGACGCTGCGTAAAGCACGCCAGTCCACTTTCCTGCGCCATACGCGTCAGGAGCTGGCTAACGATCGCGCCCTGCTGGAGGATGACAAGCCGTGAGCGGTAAAGCCGAACGTCAGAAGCGCAAAGCGTATCTGTTAAGCCAGATCCAGCAGCAACGGCTGGATCTGTCTGCCAGCCGTCGCGACTGGATTGATGCGACGCGACGCTTTGATCGTGGCTGGAACACCTTCCTGAGCCTGCGTTCCTGGGCTCTGGTCGGCAGTAGCGTGATGGCTATCTGGACGGTTCGTCATCCGAATATGCTGATCCGCTGGGCGCGGCGTGGCTTTGGCGCCTGGAGCGCCTGGCGTCTGGTGAAAGCCACGATTCGTCAGCAGCAGCTGCGGTGATAAAAGCAAAACGGTAACCCTGGTTACCGTTTTTTGTTTTGCGCCCTCTCCCTGTGGGAGAGGGTTGGGGTGAGGGCACCAGCGCGCACGCTCCCTTACTCAATATCTTTGAAAAAGATTGACAGTTTTCCTTGCTAACAATCGCCAACCGTCACGTTTATGATGCTCTCCATCGACAGCAACGACGCGGTATCTACCCGGAATTGCAGACAAATAACGTTCAGCCGCTGATGTGGTTTCCTGGAGAGTAAAATGAAAAAATTAGAAGATGTTGGTGTACTGGTAGCACGTATTCTGATGCCAATTCTGTTCATCGTGGCAGGTTGGGGCAAAATCACCGGTTATGCGGGTACCCAGCAGTATATGGAAGCCATGGGCGTTCCGGGGTTCCTGTTGCCACTGACTATTCTTCTTGAGTTCGGCGGCGGCCTGGCGGTACTGTTCGGCTTCCTGACCCGTACCACCGCGCTGTTTACCGCGGGCTTCACCGTGCTGACCGCGTTTATCTTCCACAGCAACTTTGCGGAAGGCGTGAACTCTCTGATGTTCATGAAAAACCTGACCATCGCGGGTGGCTTCCTGCTGCTGGCCGTCACTGGCCCGGGTGCATACAGCATCGACCGCGTTCTGAATAAGAAATGGTAAGCACGCTATACTGAATGAACACAAAGCGAGGAGATCTCTCCTCGCTTTTGCTATCTGACGGAGGAGAAAAGAATGGGACAACTCGTAGACGGCGTCTGGCAGGATGTCTGGTATGACACCAAATCCACCGGTGGACGCTTTAAGCGCTCTGTTTCGGCCTTCCGTAACTGGCTCACCGCCGACGGGGCTCCCGGCCCAAGTGGCGAAGGCGGCTTTGCGGCCGAGAAAGATCGTTATCATCTTTATGTCTCCCTTGCCTGTCCGTGGGCGCATCGCACATTGATTGTGCGCAAGCTCAAAGGTCTTGAATCCTTAATTCCGGTTTCCGTGGTGAACCCGCTGATGCTCGAAAACGGCTGGACGTTTGACAGTGATTTCCCTGCCGCGACCGGCGACGATCTATACCACCATGATTTCCTTTACCAGCTCTACCTGCGGGCCGACCCGCACTACACCGGGCGCGTGACCGTGCCGGTGCTGTGGGACAAGAAAAACCAGACGATTGTCAGCAATGAGTCTGCGGAAATCATCCGCATGTTCAATACCGCGTTTGACGCCCACGGTGCCCGTGCCGGGGATTACTATCCGGTTGAGCTGCGCGATAAAATTGATGAGCTGAACAGCTGGATTTACGACAACGTCAATAACGGTGTCTACAAGGCCGGCTTTGCCACCAGTCAGGAAGCGTATGACGAAGCGGTCGGAAAAGTCTTTGAATCTCTTGAGCGTCTGGAGCAGATCCTCGGCCAGCACCGCTACCTGACGGGCGATCGTCTGACGGAAGCGGATATCCGCCTGTGGACCACGCTGGTTCGCTTTGATCCGGTCTACGTCACCCACTTTAAGTGCGACAAGCACCGCATCAGTGACTATCTGAACCTGTATGGTTTCCTGCGCGACATCTACCAGATGCCGGGCATCGCCGACACGGTCAACTTCGACCATATCCGCACTCACTATTTCCGCAGCCACAAGACCATTAACCCAACGGGCATTATCTCCATTGGGCCGTGGCAGGACCTGGATGAACCGCACGGGCGCGATGTGCGTTTTGGATAAATATTAAGGGCATCAATGGATGCCCTTTTTTAATTCACAATCTCCATCTATCCTTACCTCGATCGCTTAGAAAACAAGTGATTGACTGACTAATGAGGCAAGGAAAATGGACTGGTATTTAAAAGTACTGCGCAACTACATTGGATTTGGTGGCCGCGCCCGCCGCAAAGAGTACTGGATGTTCGTTCTGGTGAACTTCGTCCTGATTATGGTGCTGGGCATCGTGGATAAAATTCTCGGCTGGGAGCGGGCTGGCGGTGAAGGCGTACTGACCACCATCTATGGCCTGTTAGTCCTGCTGCCATCGTGGGCGGTACTGTTCCGTCGGCTGCACGATACCGATCGTTCGGCGTGGTGGTTACTGCTGCTGTTGATCCCGATTGTGGGCTGGATCGTGATTCTGATCTTCAACTGCCAGAGCGGCACCCCAGGCGAAAACCGCTTTGGTCCGGATCCGAAAGCCGGCGTGTAAATCAGAGCCCGGTGGCGCTTACGCTTACCGGGCCTACGGATCTACTTATTGTGGTGCGCAAAGAGCTTTGGAATTTCTCGCAAACACCACGACTTGGCTTCGCCCATGCTGTCACGACGCCATGCCATAATGATATCCACCTCGCTGGTGTATTCCGGGCTCACAACCCGCAACCGTCCTTCCGCAATGTCTTTTTCCACAAACGGGTATGGCATCGTCGCCACGCCTAACCCTGCCAGCAGCGCCTGGCGCTTATCTTCCAGAGACGTAACGGTGAGTCGCGGCTGTTTATCCAGAAGCTGTACCGTCAGCACCGGACGTTCACGTGCGGTATCCGCAACCGCCACGCCGCGATACTTCACGCGAGTGACTTCAGAGAGCGGTTCCGGCTCCTGGTGAATCGGGTGATTGGGTGCGGCAACGTAGACATTCATCACGCTGTAAAGCTTGCGCGAGTTGATCTCCGACGAGGAACGGAAGTGCATGTCCGGCGCAATGACGATGTCCGCCCTGCCCGTCTCCAGCCGCTCCCACGCCCCTGCCAGCACCTCAGTGATGATCGACAGCTGCGTGTTAGCCTTCGCCGCCAGACGGTCCACCAGCGGGAACAGCGATTCGGTCGGCACCAGGGCTTCCGTCACCAGCGTCAGATGAGTTTCCCAGCCACGAGCCAGTGCTTCGGCGTCCGTCGTGAGCTTATCCGCCGCTTCCAGCAGCACGCGGCCGCGCTCCAGCAGCATCCGCCCAACGTTGGTGAATTTTGTTCGATGACCGGAGCGGTCAAACAGCACCACGTCCAGCTCTTCCTCCAGCTTTTGCATGGTGTAGCTCAGCGCAGACGGAACGCGCCCCAGCTCATCTGCCGCCGCCGCAAAACTGCCGCGCCGGTCGATTGCGTCCATGACGCGAAGCGCCTCAAGCGTCAATGCTCTCTCTTTAGCCATCTCGTTCTCATTCAGGAAATTTGAACATACCCGGCAGAATATCTGGCTAACAATGCAGCGTCCATACCTTTACCATTGTTTTAGTGTAAAGAGAGGTCAGTTTATGATTACGACAAGAACAGCTAAACAGTGCGGACAAGCCGATTTCGGTTGGCTGCAGGCCCGCTACACCTTTTCCTTTGGACACTACTTTGACCCTAAACTCCTCGGTTACGCATCACTACGTGTGTTAAATCAGGAAGTGCTCGCCCCGGGCGCCTCCTTCCAGCCGCGTACGTACCCGAAAGTCGATATCCTGAACCTGATCCTGGAAGGCGAGGCAGAATACCGCGATAGCGAGGGCAATCATGTCCAGGCGAAGGCTGGCGAAGCGTTATTAATTTCCACACAGCCGGGCATCAGCTACAGCGAGCATAACCTCAGCAAAGACAAAACGCTGACCCGCATGCAGCTGTGGCTTGACGCCTGCCCTGAGCGGGAAAACCCGCTGGTACAAAAGCTAGACCTGACGGGCGATAAGCAGCAGCTGATTGCATCGCCTGACGGCAGCAAAGATAGCCTGCAGCTGCGTCAGCAGGTGTGGCTGCACCATATCGAACTGAAGAAAGGTGAACAGGCGAGCTTCCAGCTTCACGGTCCGCGCGCCTATCTGCAGTCGATTCACGGCACGGTGCATGCGGTAACGCATACGGAAGAGAAGGAAGCGCTCACCTGCGGTGACGGGGCGTTTATTCGTGATGAAGCGAATATCACGCTGGTCGCGGATACGCCGCTGCGCGCGCTGCTGATTGATTTGCCAGTGTAAAATATTCCCCCTCTCCCCAGAGGGATGAGGGGGAAAGTTCATAACACCTTACTCGCCATAATCTCAATTATCTGCCGGTCCGTGGCCTGCATCGAACGGCACGCGAGCGCGCACAGATTCGCGATCGATTGCTCCACATCGTGCGCCACAATGCCTTCGTTGCCCGTCACAGCCGAATCATCCAGCGCCATCATCACCGCTTTCCACGCACTTGCCACGCTGGTAGAGACCTTCATGGCACAGCTGTTTGAAGCGCCGTCGCAAATCATCCCGCTGACGTCGCCGATCATGCTGCTGATGGCCATCGCAATCGTCTGATAACTGCCGCCCATCAACCACGCCATACCCGCCGACGCCCCCATAGCCGCCGTTGTTGCCGCACACAGCGCCGACAAACGCGGAAGCTGGGCGTGAATATAAATAGCGGAAAGATGAGACAGCATCAGCGCCCGCGCCAGCCGTTCGTCGTCGGCCTGAACGTGCTCAGCGACCACCACCACCGGCATGGTGGCGGTAATGCCCTGATTGCCGGAACCCGAATTGCTCATCGCTGGCAACGTCGCGCCGCCCATGCGGGCGTCCGAGGCCGCACTGGTGCGAATAACAATGTCTGAACCCAGATCCTGCGCCAGCCATCCGCGCGCACGCTGCTTATTCAGCGTGGCACCAATGTGCAGCCCCCACTTCCCGCTGAGCCCTTCCCGGGAGAGCGCATCGTTTAACTGCCCTGCTTCCAGGATAAAACGGATCGCCTCAAACGGCGCCTGCTCGACAAACTCCAGGATCTGCGACAGCGTGGCGTTTGTCAGCACCGCCAGCGGGTCGTCATTTTCTTCGCCCTGTTGCTCCTCAAGCGCAAAGCGCGTTTCGTCCTGATAAACCACCTCCACCACCCGGGTATGCCCACCGGCAATGGTCACCATTGCCGAGGTATCTCCGGCATATACCCGGGCGCGCGAGTAGAGGATTTCATCGCACGGCTCCTGCAGTTTCACCTGGACCTTACCAGAGGTCAGCAGCGATTTGGCCTGTACCAGCGCCCCGGCTGACGCGTCTTTTAACACCTCCAGCCCGGCGTGTGCGTTACCGCCAATCGCGCCCAACGCTGCCGCAATCGGTAACCCGACCATGCCGGTTCCCGGCACCGTCACGCCAAGCCCGTTTTTCATCAGGTTCGGCGAGACCCACGCCTCAATCTGTGTGACATCACCCGGCAGAAGGTCTGCGGCCATCGCGCAGGCCAGCGCCAGAGAGACGGGTTCGGTACATCCAAGTGCGGGTTTAACTTCTTCCTGCACTGCGCGAATAAATTGATTCCATAAAGGATAAGTTTGCTCAGACATCGTTACGACCTTAATAATCCTCAGGAGAAGGCGAGGAAAGGAGAAACACAAAGCAGCAGCCCGGTGATAACAATAATCACCAGCGAAACGCCTTTATATTTGTGCAGTGCCGGGACCTTACAGACCAGCCATGCGGGGATCAGGCAGCCCACCATGCCAAAAATGGGGCTGCAAATAGACGTGAAGCTCAACACCGGCGCATTTAATACAATCGCGCTCCAGGCCAGCAGGATGGCGAACAGCATAATCCCGCGCTGGACGGCGTTCTCATTGATTTTCTCTGCCGGCATTTTGCGGCGCAGGATATTCATGACGATACCCTGCGTGGCCTCGCGAAAACCGAGGTAGACGCCGAAGAATGCGGTCATGACGGCAAAGATATTCAGGATCACGCTGACGATTTTGACCCAGCCCGCGCCGTCGCCGCTGATAAACTGCGCCGCTATCGCCAGGGCAGAGATATTCTGTTCATAGGCTTTGACCGCCTCATCGTGCCCCATCGCCAGCGTAAAGGAGACAGCATAGAAGAAGACCGTTACAAACAGCACACCAAAGGCAATGTTCATTGCCCGCAGCGCTTTATGACGCGCCACCTCCACGGATTTTTCCCGTGAACGGTATGAGATCACCATCGGGCTCAAGGTCTGAATAAACAGAATGGAGGTTAAGGTAAAGGGCAACGTGATGATGGCGTTTTTAACCAGCAGCCCTACGGGCGGCAGCATGCCTACGTTGGCTAAATGCCACAGACCTATCATCGACACTCCCAGCGCCGCGACCACGAATAATTTGGTCAACACCATCAGGCTGGAGACTTTAAACAGCAGCTTTTCCCCCCGTGAGGAGATGGCCACCAGAATACAAATCAGGAATAACCCGTAGAACGGATTTTCAGAGAGCAAATGGTCGGTCACACCAAAGGTATGCAAATACGATGCGCTGTCGTTGGTAATGGCGGTGGAATAGACAAACATCCAAATCACCAGCATCACGAAATAGAGTGCACCTAATAAAATACCCCAGTTCTTGCCTAAATAACCGCTAATGACGCTTGGGTAATCTTTGCATTCCGGTGATTCCGCAAGGGTATTAATAAACAGACGCTGGAATAAATACATGGCCGGATAACCGATAACGGACGAGAGTAAAAAGACCCATAGCCCCATGAGTCCTACCTGCACTGGGAGAAAAACAATCCCCGCGCCGATAGCCATCCCGATACTCATGATGACCCAGCCCGTATCGGTGCTGTCGAATTTAATTGCCGCTTGCCACTCGCTTTCGCTCATTCCCGCACGCCTTGCCGCGGGGGAATCATTCACAATCACACTGCTGTTTGTTGCCGTATCCATTGGGCACTCGCTTATTTTGTAGGGTAACCAGTTGTTTTTATAGGTTTCCGATCGCCAGCGATTGCGATTCAGAGGGTTGCAGGTGTGTGTTATTGGTGTGGGAAGATCATATCCGGAGCGCGGGAGAAAAAGGTCACAACCTTTATAAGGATTTTCTACGTTGCGTAGTAAAAAATTCTATGAAGTTCTAAAATTCATATAATATTTTCTAAAGGTGATACAGCTCAAAAAATCATATCATCCTTAAATCGAGAATATTTCGGAATTTATAAAGATGAATGCCCTACTCTCAGCCCTTTCTTTTTTATAGGATGACATTTCAACAAACCACCTGATGATTATGGTTATACTATGGACACCATTGAAGAACTCAATGGAACATACTTTTATAAAGGTGTATGTAACATCTCTGCATCTGAGTTATTTTTTTGGATTTTTCTGGATGCCACCGATGAACAGTTCGGTGGATTAAAGGATGCAATAATGATGGCCACTATGATTCTTGGTTTACCTATACTTGAAACCAGAACAAAGCCAGAAACGGCTACAATAGGCACATCTGTGGCATCTAAGTACCTGCGAGATCTACTGAATGTACAGCTACCACACCGACTACCTACAATTACACTTGCAAGCTTTAAATACAGGAAACCAATGTATACCAAGAACTTAGGAGCGTTCATTGGCCGATGGATACCTGCACTAGGGATAACTATACTTGCTGCAGATGTTGCTATGATAAGTTACAAAACGCTTTCAAGATATAATACGATTGCTCACCCAAAAGACCGGATTTGGTGAAGATGAACAGTGAAGCTGATGTTTTAAAATTCTTCAGGGATAATTTACCAGAACAAGGTACATTTACGGGTAAACGGATTCCCCTCGGGATAGATGATATTTTACAGGATTACACCGATCTGGATGATATCGTATATGCCATTGAGAGATTCGAAAAAGAGTATCGTATCGAAGTTAACACTGAAAATTATTTCCCCTGGACTCAAACCTGGTTTTTCAGGAAATGGTTTACTAAAGAACCGGTTAAGCAAATATCAAAGCCATTGACGGTAAGAATGTTTGCCGAAGCGGTAAAAGCAGGAAAATGGATACACGATTGATTTAAAGAAGGAGTTTTTTCATGGCCGTACCTGTTCACATTTGGTTCTATGACGACGGTGGCTCACTCATTAAAGGTTCATGTGATGTTCAGGATCGTGAAGGGAGTGTTGAAATTAGAGGTTTAACCCATAATTTGAGTATTCCAACCGATCCACTCTCCGGAAGATTAACCGGAACGAGGAAACACGCGCCTTTCCTGTTCGAGAAGGAAATAGACAGCTCATCTCCCTATCTTTATAAGGCGGTAGCGACAGGGCAAAACCTTAAGAAAGTTGAGATTAGATATTACCGAATTAATGACGCAGGTTGGGAGGTTGAATATTTTAGAACTGAGCTGGAAGGTGTGAAAGTTGTCTCTATCTCCCCTATTGTTAACGATACACGTAACTGTCCTAGTACTGGCCACCTTGAATCTATTCAATTGCGCTACGAAAAAGCGACCTGGACCTATTGTGACGGCAATATTCAGTTTGCTGATGCATGGAATGAACGGGCATCAGCATGAAAGTAAGGATCATTCCTCACAGAATCCAATTGAAGCGATTCTGTGAGTTTTCATTTTAAATGATTGATCCCAGGATCACTCAGCCAGCGCGTTAGCCATATCGGTTCTGATCTGCTTGCGTTGCTCCGGCGTCAATACCTGGCTGACGTCGAAGTAATATTTCACGCGGTAATAACGGGTCTGCTCTTCAATTTTGCTGAATGCGGTAAGCTGGCTTTTCACTGTGCTTTCGTCCCATTTACCAGCCTGGAACATGTCGATCAGCGCGCCGTCCTTCACACCCGTCATCGGGATCTTGCTGACATTTTCTTCCAGCTGCTTATGCAGATCTTCAATCTTCTTAACCTGATCGTTGCTGAGCTTCAGGTGCTGTACCAGCGGATCCTGCGAGGGCGACGGGGCGGCCTCAACGTTAGCGGCCTGCGCCGTAAAACTGCACACCACCAGTGAAGCAGCTGCCAACGCAATACGGGTCATTTTCATCATCTTACAGTCCTTACAATCTGTTATAGGAAAAAGCAGGCGTATTGTTTTTCAAGAGCGGATGAATATGTGTGAGTAATTATATAAACAATTTTGTATGTTAAGCGGGCCAAAAAAATGCCCCCTGCGGTGAGGGGGCATCAGGACTGACTTGCGTCAGATGGATTGCGTAAACGTCCTGGAGATCACATCCTGCTGCTGCTCACGCGTCAGGGCATTAAACCGCACCGCATAGCCTGAAACGCGGATGGTCAGGTTCGGATAATTCTCCGGATGCGCAATGGCATCCAGCAGCATCTCCCTGTTCATGACGTTGACGTTAAGATGCTGTCCCCCCTCAATGGCCGCTTCATGGTGGAAGTAGCCGTCCAGCAGCCCCACCAGGTTGGTTTTGCGCACCATCTCATCTTTACCGAGCGCCTGCGGCACGATGGAGAAGGTGTAAGAGATTCCATCTTTGGCATAGGTGAACGGCAGCTTAGCGACCGAGGTTAACGAAGCCACGGCCCCTTTTCTGTCGCGACCGTGCATCGGGTTCGCGCCTGGCGCAAACGGCGTGCCGCCGCGGCGTCCGTCCGGCGTGTTGCCGGTCTTCTGACCGTAAACCACGTTGGAGGTAATAGTCAGGATCGACTGGGTCGGTACCGCGTTGCGGTAGGTTGGCAGTGCCTGAATTTTCTTCATAAAGCGCTCCACCAGGTCACAGGCAATGCTGTCCACGCGGTCATCGTTGTTGCCGTACTGCGGGTAATCTCCTTCTATTACAAAATCGACCGCCAGACCGGTGTGGTCGCGCACCGGTTTCACCGTGGCATATTTAATAGCGGACAGGGAATCCGCCGCCACCGACAGGCCAGCAATACCGCAGGCCATGGTACGGTAAACGTCCCGGTCGTGCAGCGCCATCAGCGAGGCTTCGTAGCTGTACTTGTCGTGCATGTAGTGAATGAGATTCAGCGCGCTGATGTACTGCACCGCCAGCCAGTCCATAAAGTGATCGAGGCTCGCCATCACGGTGTCGTAGTCCAGAACGTCATCCAGCAGCGGCGCGGTTTTCGGGCCGACCTGGATCTTCAGCTTCTCATCCATCCCGCCGTTGATCGCGTAGAGCAGCGTTTTGGCGAGGTTGGCGCGGGCACCGAAGAACTGCATCTGCTTGCCGATCACCATCGGGCTGACGCAGCAGGCAATGGCGTAGTCGTCGCTGTTGAAGTCGGCACGCATCAGATCGTCGTTCTCATACTGCAGCGACGAGGTGACGATCGATACCTGCGCGGCATATTTCTTGAACGCGATCGGCAGTTGTTCAGACCAGAGGATCGTCAGGTTAGGCTCCGGCGCAGGCCCCATGGTGTGCAGCGTATGCAGATAGCGGAAGCTGTTTTTGGTCACCAGCGTGCGCCCGTCCAGCCCCATCCCACCGATCACTTCCGTCGCCCAGATCGGATCGCCGGAGAAAAGCGTGTCGAACTCCGGTGTGCGCAGGAAGCGCACCATGCGGATCTTCATAATGAAGTGATCGATCAGCTCCTGCGCCTGGACTTCATTCAGCCGCCCGGCCTGCATGTCGCGCTCAATGTAAATATCGAGGAACGAGGCCGTGCGACCCAGCGACATCGCCCCGCCGTTCTGGGATTTCACCGCCGCCAGATAGGCAAAATAGACCCACTGCACCGCTTCCTGGGCGTTCATCGCCGGACGTGAAATATCAAAACCATAATTCGCCGCCATCTGCTGGATCTGCAGCAGCGCACGTTTGTGTTCCGCCAGCCCTCACGCAGGCGGATCGTCGCCTCAAGATCTTCACCACGTTCCAGTCTCGGCTGGAGATCGGCAAACTGCAGTTCACGCTCGCGCACCAGATAGCTGATGCCATACAGCGCCACGCGGCGGTAATCGCCAATGATGCGTCCGCGCCCGTAGCCGTCCGGCAGCCCCGTCAGCACCCCGGATTTACGACAACTCATCATTTCCGGCGAGTAGACGTCAAATACGCCCTGGTTATGGGTTTTACGCAGGTCGGTAAACAGGTATTCGAACTGCGGATCCATCTCCCGCCCGTAGGCTTCGAACGAGCTGCGGATCATGTTGATCCCGCCGTACGGATGCAGGGCGCGCTTAAGCGGTTTATCGGTTTGCAGACCGACGATCGTCTCCAGATCCTGGTCGATATAGCCCGGCCCGTGAGCCGTAATGGTGGTGGCGATATTAGTGTCAAAATCTACCGGGGCATGGGTGGCATTCTCCTGACGAATGCCGACCATTACCTTCTGCCACAGCGCCGTCGTTGCTGGCGTCGCCTGCGCGAGGAAAGCTTCGTCGCCTTCATAAGGGGTGTAGTTATGCTGAATAAAATCGCGCACGTTGACGGCGTTTTTCCATTCTTCACCGCGAAACCCGGCCCATGCGTCGCTGTAGGGTGCGACGCCCGTATCGATTGTTACTTTCATCTTATTCTCGCTTTATCAGGCGTAAGCCGCAGCCGGGGTAACCTTCCCAAGACGGAGGGCATCCAGTGCGATCATTTTTTCTTCGTTGGTAGGGACAACCGCGCAGGCTACGCGGGACGACCCGGTGGAGATCACGCGCTCACCCGCGCTGCCCGGCAGGGTATTTTTGGCGTCGTCGAGGATGAGGCCAAAGACCTTCAGGTGTTCCGCCACCAGCGCGCGGATAAGCGTCGAGTTTTCGCCAATACCGCCGGTAAAGACCACGCCGTCCAGGCGGTGCAGCGATGCCGCGTGCCCGGCGATATGGCGCGCAACGCGGTGAACGAAAGTCTGGATCGCCAGCTGCGCGCGTTCATGACCCGCGTGCCAGGCCTTCTCCAGCGCACGCAGATCAGACGAGAGGCCGGAGATCCCCAGCAATCCGGACTCTTTATTGACCACGCGCTCCAGATCCTCGAACGACTGGCCGGTCTGCTGGGCAATCCACGCCATGGCGCCAAAATCCACGTCGCCACAGCGTGTGCCCATCACCAGCCCTTCCAGCGGCGTCATGCCCATGGAGGTATCCACGCTTTCGCCATTGCGCACCGCGCAGATGGAGGCGCCGTTACCGAGATGGGCAATCACCAGACCGCTGTCATCGGGGGACAGCCCGAGAAGCGCCTGCGCCCGCCCGGCCACGTAGCGGTGAGAGGTGCCGTGGAAGCCGTAGCGACGCACGCCCAACTCTTCAAAATAGCGGTACGGTAAGCCATACAGATACGCCTGCGGCGGCAGCGTCTGATGGAAGCTGGTATCGAACACCGCAACCTGCTGCACGCCAGGGAAGAGGCGCTCTGCGGCTTCCACGCCGCTTAAGTTGGCGTAGTTATGCAGTGGCGCCAGCGGGGAAACCTGACGGATCTGCGCAATCACCTCCTCCGTAATCAGGGTCGACTCGCTGAATAGGTCGCCGCCGTGAGCAATGCGATGGCCAATTAAGGCCACGCTGCTCATCAGGTTACGCTTCTCCAGCTCCAGGGCGATGGCAGCCAGCGCCCCTTCGTAGTCATGGTGAGCCAGTCTGGCTGGCTCACCCCCGTTTACGGAAATAAAGGCGTTATCCGTGTTGATGCCGTCTGCAATGCCCGTCATCAGGGCGTCACAGGCGCTGGCATCGATCACCGAAAACTTAACAGAGGACGAACCGCAGTTAATAACCAGTACTACCGGAAACTCAATCATGGTGTGGCTCCGCTCTTCCTGAGCTTTGGTTAGAACAGTTTGTAAACGATATTCAGAATGGTCAGCAGGCCCACAACCGTGACGAAGATGTTCTCCGGTCTGCCTTTAAACTTCGCCATGGCTGGCGCTTTGCGGATGGCATACATCGGCAGCAGGCACAGCAGAGAGGCGATGATCGGCGCCCCCATCGCTTCGATAAGGTCAAGAATGTTCGGGTTGGCGTATGCAACAACCCAGGTGGATCCCATGATGAACACCATGCTGATAGTGTTCAGCTTGCCCACAGAGACCTTCTTCTTGTCGCCCTTATAACCGAACTTCAGGATCAGGCCGTTCAGCCCTTCCAGTGTGCCCAGGTAGTGACCAAAGAAGGATTTGAAGATAGCGACCAGCGCGATGATGGAAGCCCCGTATTCCAGTACCGTCGCGAAGGTCGATTTGGTTCCCGACATCGAGGCAAAGTGGTTCGCCAGGTATGAGAGCACCGGAATGTTCTGCGCTTTTGCATCCGCCATGTTCTGCGGAGAGAGCGTAAACAGGCAGCTAAAGGCGAAGAACATCACCACGGCGACCATCAGCAGGCTGGCGCGACCGATGATTTTGGAACATTTCTGCTCGGTAAATTCTTTTCCGTACTCCGGCTCGTACTCTTCACGCTTGGAGACCACAAACGAGGAGACAATCGGCGAGAAGTTAAAGGAGAAGACCATGATGGAGATGCCCAGCCACACCGTCACCAGAATGCCATCATGGCCGGTGAAGGCGATATCGCTCAGGTTGACCTGGTCGATAACCGCCGAGTTCCAGTAAGGGATCAGCGACAGGGAAATCAGCACCAGACTGGCGATAAACGGGAACACCAGGAAGCTCATCACCTTCACCATCAGGTCTTTGCCGAACCAGATTACAAAGGCCATCAGCAGCAGCAGGAACAGCGCCACCACGCCGCGGTTCAGCGCGGGCAGCTGGAGCTGGTTTTCCCAGAAGGTCATAAAGGTGTTGGTAATGGTGACGCCGTAAATCCACAGCAGCGGGCAAATGGCGAAGAAGTAGAGGAAGGTAATGACCACCCCACCGGTTTTACCAAAATGCTCTTCCACCGTTTCGGTGATGTTGCCGGAGACGTTGCTGCCGGACAGGCACAGACGCGCCAGCGCACGGTGGCAGTAAAACGCGATCGGGAAGGCGAGAAGCAGCATCAGCAGGATAGGGATCAAGCCACCAAAACCTGCGCGAATGGGGAAGAACAGCACGCCTGCGCCAATGGCGGTTCCGAACAGGCCAAGCGTCCAGGTGGTATCAGACTTACGCCAGGAGGACGTTTTTGTCTGGCCAACGATAATGCTTTCTGTGTTGCTCATAGGTCACCTTTATGCGTCAACGAAGCCGGTAATTTGGGAAACACGGGAGAGGTCAATATTGCCGCCGGAAATAATGCAGACGGTTTTACGACCCTGAATATAGTGATCAAGCTTGCCGCTTAATAACGCGGCACAGGCCAGCGCGCCGGCACCTTCGGTCACCACTTTATTTCGCTGAATAAGTGCAATCATGCTGTCGCGAATGTTCTCTTCACTGACCAGTACGATGTCATCGACCAATTCACGAACAATTTCGAACGTTAATTTACCCGGGCGAGAGACATCGCAACCGTCGGCTAATGTACCGGTGACGCGATGATTCATAATTTCTCCGGCCTGATACGATGCCGCCATCCCGTGAACATTTTCTGACTGCACGCCAATAATATTGATGGTGGGGTTGATGGATTTAATCGCCGTCGCGATCCCGGCAATTAAGCCGCCACCGCCGATTGGCACAATGACGTTATCCACATCGTACAAGTCTTCGAGAATTTCCAGCCCGATGGTGCCCTGCCCGGCGATCACTTTGGCGTCATCGTAAGGCGGGATAAAAATACGCCCTTCCATCTCAACGATTTCGCTGACTTTGGCGATGGTGTCATTGAAGTTCTCCCCGTGCAGCACGACCTCCGCCGAGTAGTCGCGCGTCGCGGCGACTTTAGACTTTGGCGCGCCCATCGGCATGACCACTTTGCCGTCAATGCCCAGCATGGCACAGGAGAGAGAGACCCCCTGCGCGTGGTTTCCCGCGGAACAGGCAACCACGCCTTTGCGTCTTTCTGCATCGGTCAGCGAGCTTAATTTGTTAAACGCGCCGCGAATTTTAAAGGAGCCGGTACGCTGCATATTCTCAAATTTAAGGAATATTTCACCCTTACAACGTTCGCTGAGGTAATTCGAGCGCGGCATGCCGGTTTTATATATTTTTCCTGCCAGTCGCTTTCTGGCATCCTGAATATCTTCAATCGTTACCGGGAGATCGTAGGTAATATGCATAATATCCTCGTTATAATAATTCATTATTTTCAGGCAAAGTCAGGGTATCAGAGCACGGCTAAAATAAGCTCTGGGTGTTTTAAAAAGGTTTAATGCTTATTAGGGCGTTAATATATCATCGTCGTCTTTCGCCAGTGAGTGACGCATATTGTTTTGCCAGTTCGACTAAGACTGACGCCGATTTTTTTATTCTGTAATTTTTTGACCATACGGCGGCATAACGCGCCACGGGTAATTCATCTTCCACTGGCAGGACAATAAATTGATCGGAACCGAACGGGGCAATCATGTCACGGGGAATGACCGTCAGATAATCGGCATTCAACACAAGGTTATAAATGGTGACGACGGAATCGGTCTGGACGATATTTTCAATGCTGATGTGGTTGTCTTGCAGGGTGGTCAGGAGTTCTTTGTAGTAGCCCATGTCGGTTTGCGGCATCACCCACTGCTCGTGGGTGAGTGATGCCAGTGTCGTCGG
>NZ_JAIWJZ010000144.1:0-17387 GCF_020216105.1 Enterobacter sp. K16B | reverse complement strand
AAGTCTTGCTCCAACATTTGGTCGCGGTGCGATGACCAACCACTGGGTTGATATCAAAAACGCAAACGTCGTGGTGGTGATGGGCGGAAATGCCGCTGAGGCTCATCCGGTGGGCTTCCGCTGGGCGATGGAAGCGAAAAACAATAACGATGCGACGCTTATCGTCGTCGATCCGCGCTTTACGCGTACGGCATCGGTGGCGGATATCTATGCGCCGATTCGCTCCGGGACGGACATTACGTTCCTCTCTGGCGTTCTGCGGTACCTGATAGAAAACAACAAAATTAACGCGGAATACGTTAAGCACTACACCAACGCGAACCTGCTGGTGCGGGATGATTTTGCCTTTGAGGACGGCCTGTTTAGCGGCTATGATGCCGAAAAACGCCAGTACGATAAGTCCTCATGGAACTATCAGTTCGATGAAAACGGCTACGCGATGCGCGATGAAACGCTGACGCATCCGCGCTGCGTATGGAACCTGCTGAAACAGCACGTGTCACGCTACACGCCGGACGTGGTGGAGAACATCTGCGGCACGCCGAAAGCGGACTTCCTGAAAGTGTGTGACGTGCTGGCCTCCACCAGTGCCGCAGACAGAACCACGACGTTCCTGTATGCGCTGGGCTGGACGCAGCATACCGTTGGCGCGCAGAACATCCGCACCATGGCGATGATCCAGCTGCTGCTCGGCAATATGGGCATGGCGGGCGGCGGCGTGAATGCCCTGCGCGGTCACTCCAATATTCAGGGCCTGACCGACCTTGGCCTGCTCTCCACCAGCCTGCCAGGCTATCTGACGCTGCCGTCTGAAAAGCAGGCGGATCTGCAAACGTACCTGGCGGCGAACACGCCAAAAGCGACGCTGCCGGACCAGGTGAACTACTGGAGCAACTATCCGAAGTTCTACGTCAGCCTGATGAAATCCTTCTACGGCGATGCGGCGCAGAAAGAGAACGACTGGGGCTTTGAGTGGTTACCGAAGTGGGACCAGGCTTACGACGTCATCAGGTATTTCAACATGATGGATAAAGGCGACGTCACAGGGTACATCTGCCAGGGCTTTAACCCGGTGGCCTCGTTTCCGGACAAAAACAAAGTGGTACGCAGCCTGAGCAAGCTGAAGTACATGGTGGTTATCGATCCGCTGGTCACAGAAACCTCCACCTTCTGGCAGAACCACGGGGAAGCGAACGATGTCGATCCGGCGTCGATTCAGACTGAAGTGTTCCGCCTGCCGTCCACCTGTTTTGCGGAAGAGGACGGCTCCATCGCCAACTCCGGCCGCTGGCTGCAGTGGCACTGGAAAGGTCAGGATGCGCCGGGGGAAGCACGTAACGACGGCGAGATCCTGGCCGGGATTTACCATCGCCTGCGCGAAATGTACCGCACCGAAGGCGGCAAAGGCGCTGAACCGCTGTTGAAGATGAGCTGGAGCTATAAACAGCCGGATCGCCCGGAGTCCGAAGAGGTCGCGAAAGAGAACAACGGCGTGGCGCTGGCGGATCTTTATGACGCCAACGGCACCCTGGTGGCGAAAAAAGGCCAGCTGTTGAACAGCTTCGCACTGCTGCGCGATGACGGGACGACGGCGTCCTCCTGCTGGATCTACGCCGGCAGCTGGACGGAGCAGGGTAACCAGATGGCCAACCGTGATAATGCCGATCCTTCCGGGCTGGGTAACACGCTGGGCTGGGCCTGGGCATGGCCGCTTAACCGTCGCGTGCTGTACAACCGCGCGTCCGCAGATATCAACGGCAAGCCGTGGGATCCGCAGCGCATGCTGATCCAGTGGAACGGGGCGAAGTGGACGGGGAACGATATCCCGGACTACAACACCGCCGCGCCGGGCAGCAACACCGGACCATTTATCATGCAGCCGGAAGGGCTGGGGCGCCTGTTTGCCCTCGACAAACTGGCGGAAGGTCCATTCCCGGAGCACTACGAGCCGATGGAAACGCCGCTCGGCACAAACCCGCTGCACCCGAACGTCATCTCAAGCCCGGTGGTGCGAATCTACGAAGACGATGTGCTGCGCTTAGGCAAAAAGGACAAATTCCCGTACGTGGGGACAACCTACCGCCTGACCGAGCATTTCCACACCTGGACCAAGCATGCGCGGCTCAATGCTATCGCACAGCCGGAACAGTTTGTGGAGATAAGCGAAACGCTGGCGAAAGCGAAAGGGATCGCCAATGGCGACCGGGTGAAGGTGAGCAGCAAGCGAGGCTTTATTCGCGCGGTGGCGGTGGTGACGCGTCGTCTGCAGACGCTGAACGTGAACGGTCAAGAGGTGGAAACCGTCGGTATCCCGCTGCACTGGGGTTTTGAAGGGGTGGCGCAGAAAGGCTACATCGCCAATACCCTGACGCCGAACGTCGGCGATGCCAACTCGCAAACGCCGGAGTACAAGGCGTTTCTGGTCAACATCGAGAAAGCATAAGGAGCGAGTAAATGGCGATGGAAACACAAGACGTGATTAAACGCTCCGCGACCAACCCGATCACCCCTGCGCCTCGCGCGCGGGATTACAAGGCAGAGGTCGCCAAGCTGATCGATGTCTCCTCCTGCGTGGGCTGTAAGGCCTGCCAGGTGGCCTGTTCGGAGTGGAACGATATCCGCGACGAGGTGGGACACTGCGTTGGGGTTTATGACAACCCGGCGGATCTGAGCGCTAAGTCCTGGACGGTGATGCGCTTTAGCGAAACCGAGCAGAACGGCAGGCTGGAGTGGTTGATCCGTAAAGACGGCTGTATGCACTGTGAGGATCCGGGCTGCCTGAAGGCGTGCCCGTCCGCCGGGGCGATTATTCAGTACGCCAACGGGATCGTCGACTTCCAGCAGGACAACTGCATCGGCTGCGGCTATTGCATTGCGGGCTGTCCGTTCAATGTGCCGCGACTCAATAAAGAGGATAACCGGGTATACAAATGTACCCTGTGCGTGGATCGGGTCAGCGTCGGACAGGAGCCTGCCTGCGTGAAGACGTGTCCTACCGGTGCGATTCACTTTGGCACCAAAAAAGAGATGCTGGATGTGGCGCAGGCGCGGGTGGATAAGCTGAAAGCACGCGGCTATGAAAATGCGGGCATCTATAACCCGCAGGGCGTGGGCGGTACGCACGTGATGTATGTACTGCACCATAGCGACCAGCCGGCGCTTTACCACAATCTGCCGAAGGATCCGGCTATCGATACGTCCATTAACCTGTGGAAAGGAGCGCTTAAACCGCTCTCTGCGGCGGGCTTTATCGCCACCTTTGCGGGGCTGATTTATCACTATATCGGTATCGGGCCAAACAAAGAGGTGGATGACGAGGAGGAGCATCATGAGTAAGTCGAAAATGATTGTGCGCACGAAGTTTATCGACCGCGCCTGTCACTGGACGGTTGTGATCTGCTTCTTCCTGGTGGCGGTGTCGGGGATTTCGTTCTTCTTCCCGACGCTGCAGTGGCTAACCGAAACCTTCGGTACCCCGCAAATGGGGCGCATTCTGCACCCGTTCTTCGGTGTGCTGATTTTCGTGGTGCTGATGTTTATGTTCGTGCGCTTTGTTCATCACAATATCCCGGACAAGCAGGACATTCCGTGGGTGAAAGGGATTGTTGAAGTCCTGAAGGGCAACGAGCATCACGTCGCGAAAGTGGGGAAATACAATGCCGGGCAGAAAATGATGTTCTGGACCATCATGAGCATGATTTTTGTGCTGCTGGTGACCGGGGTAATGATCTGGCGACCCTATTTCGCGCCGTATTTCCCGATTCAAGTGGTGCGCTACGCGCTGCTGATCCATGCGACGTCAGCCATCATTCTGATTCATGCCATTCTGATCCATATGTATATGGCGTTCTGGGTAAAAGGATCGATTAAAGGGATGATTGAAGGGAAGGTGAGTCGTCGCTGGGCGCAGAAACATCACCCGCGCTGGTATCGTGATGTGGAGCGGCTGGAAGCGAAACAGGAAAGTACGGAAGGGTTGAAGTAAGACCTGCGCCGTCGGCTGTGCCCGGCGGCGCTGCGCTTGCGCGGGCCTACATTATGTATTGGTTACTAACGCATCTATCGCCGCAATCACAGTACTTCTCGCGCTGCGTAAATTGCATACATAATTTTTATTGTTTAGTTTCTTTTTCTCCACGTGTGTTATGCCAGCGGTATTAAGGAAGTATCGCTCAAAATCAATGTTCACTAAAGGCATCGCAGCGTTGATATGCCCACGTAAATAGCTATGGTAACTCAGTGGAATAATCAGTCTTGTTGATAAGTCATCATAATAGTCATGTTGAATTATCATAAAATAAGGCTGATAGTCGCGTGTTCTCTCTGAAGGATTACGGTAAACGTCAAACTGAAAACACATTAAATCCCTCCAAAGAAAGGATCGTCTGATAATAATCCCGCTTTAGCCGTAAATTCATTTATCACTCTTATGAATTCTTTATCTTGCTGATGCTGTCTTCTCCGCGCCTCTGGTGTCTGGGCTGCACGGGATACTCCGCCCGCCAGGCGTTCCCTTTTGCCATGGTCTTTGCTTCGGTTTGGTTTCATTTTTACCTCCTTTGTTGGTGCGGCCATTATCAACCGCAGCCAACAAAAAACAATACCGTTTCCCCTGGTAATCTATATTCTGCGAGACGTCTTCCAGTTATATCAAAACCGCTCTTCCACATACCGGAACGGATATTTCGTTGGCTTCACTTTACCAATTTTACGTTTCGGTAAATCGACCTTTTCAACGTGCAGTTCTTTATACGGGATCTGCGAAAGCAGGTGCGAAATAATATTCAGGCGCACGCGTTTTTTATCTTCTGAACGTGCCACAAACCACGGTGCCCAGGCGGTATCGGTGGCTTCAAACATGGCGTCGCGTGCGAGAGTGTACTCGTCCCACAGGTTAAAGGACTTAATGTCCATCGGCGAAAGCTTCCATATCTTACGACCATCGTTAATCCGGTCGCGCAGGCGGCGCTCCTGCTCCTTCGGCGTCACCTCCAGCCAGTATTTCAGCAGGATAATGCCGGCATCGACCATCGCTTTTTCCATGACCGGCGCGCCGTCCAAAAATTTCTCCACCTGTTCCTCCGTGCAGAATCCCATGACCCGCTCCACGCCCGCACGGTTGTACCAACTGCGATCGAAGATCACGATTTCGCCTGCCGAAGGCAGGTGGGGCACATAGCGCTGGAAGTAGAGCTGGCTTTTTTCTTTTTCCGTCGGGGCTGGGAGGGCAACCACGCGAAATATGCGAGGACTGACGCGCTCGGTGATGGCTTTAATGGTGCCGCCTTTACCGGCGCCGTCGCGACCTTCAAAAACGATACACACTTTTAATCCTTTGGCGACGACCCATTGCTGGAGCTTAACCAGTTCAACGTGCAGGCGGCGGAGCTCTTTTTCATACTCTTTATTTTTAAGCAGTGTATTCACTTCGACTTCAACAGCGACACTGGTTTTCTTTTTGCTTCCCATGATTGTCATCCTCAGGTTGTCCGGCGCGAGAAAAAGCGAGGCCGCACTATGAAGTGTAATCCACCTGAATAAATGGATTAACGTGTCAGCCAGCTGATTTGAACTGGCTCACCATACAAGATTGTTCAATAATGCCCGCTGCGAATTTTTCACACGTGGTTGTGGTATGAAAAAGACAATTTTCTCATTAGCGCTGAGCACCTTTGGCCTGGGAATGGCTGAATTTGGCATTATGGGTGTCCTGACCGAACTGGCGCAGGACACGGGTATCTCCATTCCCTCAGCCGGAAATATGATTTCGTTTTATGCCTTCGGCGTCGTCATCGGCGCGCCGATTGTGGCGCTGTTTTCCGGCAAATTCTCGTTAAAAACCACGCTGTTGTTTCTGGTGGCGATGTCCGCGGTCGGAAACGCCCTGTTTACCTTTTCAACGACATATTTCTGGCTGGCGACGGGGCGCTTAATTTCAGGATTCCCTCACGGCGCGATTTTCGGTGTCGGGGCAATTATCCTCTCGAAAATTGCGCCACCGGGGAAGGTAACGGTCGCGGTGGCCGGGATGATCGCAGGCATGACGGTGGCCAACCTGATGGGCGTTCCGCTGGGCACCTGGCTTGGGCATCAGTTCAGCTGGCGCTATACCTTTTTCGTGATTGCCGCGTTCAATGCGCTGGTGATCCTCTCGGTGCTGCTCTGGGTGCCGGATATTCATGACAAATCAGAAATTAAATTGACCGAGCAGTTCCAGTTTCTGAAGAAGCCCGAACCCTGGCTGATTTTTGCCGCCACGATGTTTGGCAACGCTGGCGTGTTTGCCTGGTTCAGCTTCGTTAAACCGTTTATGGTCAACGTGTCGGGCATCGAAGAAGGGGCGATGACCCTCATCATGATGCTGATGGGCCTGGGTATGGTGTTGGGCAATCTGCTGAGCGGTAAGCTCTCGGGGCGTTTTAGTCCGCTGCGCATTGCGGCCACCACCGACATGGTGATTGTCGCCTCGCTGCTTCTGCTTTTCGCCTTTGGCGAACTGAAAACGGCCTCGCTGGTGATGGGCTTTATCTGCTGCGCTGGCCTGTTCGCGCTCTCTGCGCCACTGCAAATCCTGCTGCTGCAAAATGCGAAGGGCGGGGAGATGCTGGGGGCCGCAGGCGGGCAGATGGCGTTTAATCTCGGCAGCGCGATTGGCGCATACTTCGGCGGAATGATGATTACCCTCGGCTTTAGCTGGCGCTACGTCACGCTGCCTGCGGCGTTCCTCTCGTTTTCGGCCATGAGTGCGCTGCTGATCTACGGTTATCTGCGGGCCAGAGAGGCTCAGGCTAACGCTCGCGCGCTAGCCTGAAACGGGTCAGGCAAGCCAGGGCTCGCCCAAGGTCAGCATCAGGCGGTTAGCCCATGCGAAGAACGCCGCGGACTGCACCAGGTCAAGCTGCGCTAAGGTATCCAGCCCCTCTTTTTCCAGGTCGGCAAGGTGCAGCGGCGTGGCGGCAGGCGGTGTAACCGACAGCGCCGCCGCGAAGTTAATTTCCGCCTGCCAGCGCGCAGACTGTCCCTCACTGAGGGATTGCCCGGGACGTACCGCCAGCAGTGCTTCCACCGCGCCGTCATCCTTAGACAGCTGGCTGGCTTTACGCGCATGGACAGATGCGCAGTAGATGCAGCCGTTGATTTTACTGGCGACCGTTGCAGCCAGCTCACGCTCGGCGCGCGGCAATCCTCCCGGCGTATAAAAAATCCCTTTATCCGTCAGCGTCCGCTGTTCAAGCACCGGCAGGTTGCGCCCCAGCAGGCGGAAATAGTCGGAGTCCGTGTGGCCAAATTTCGCCAGGATCGCCACCTCATCGTCACGGAACTCCGCCAGTGGTTTGGCGGCTATCCATGGCTCCCAGCCCAGCTCCTGCTGGGTGAAGGCGACGGGTGCCGCCTTCCCGGTGACCGTGGTTGGCGTTGTATGCCAGATACCCGCGGCCACCGGTGCATCGCTTGTGGCAACGGGCCTGTCGTTCAGCAGACGCAGTCCGGCGATCAGTCGGCTCTGGAAGCTGACAAACGCGATAAGCTGCGCCAGAGTGACAATGCCTTCCTTGCTCCATCCTGCCTGGGTCAGCGCCTTTAGCGCCGCCGGCGTGGCTTCAACGGGGGAGAAGGTCAGCAGGCGCGCGAAGTTCAGCGCCGGGGTCAGGCGGGCTGAAGTCGGGTCAGCCAGGCCAAACCCGGCGTAGTGCGCGGCCAGCGCCTCCGCGTTGTGCCACCTGGCCACTTTCGCCGCCACGGCGAAACGCTCGTCGAGTGCAAAATCTTCATCCTGCTGGCTAAAGAGGATTTCATAGCTGCCCTGCGCATGGCGCGTGGCGGCGTCCCGCGTGGCGCGCGCCTCTGCCAGAGGGGAACCGGGTTTAATTTCCGCCAGCTCGGCAAGAATATCCTGACTTAATGACATAGGTCTCTCCTCAAAGAATGTGGGGGGCAATATGTTCGGCAATCAGTTCAATGGAGCGTAGGGTGTCGCGGTGCGTGGGCTCGACCGAATGGACCTGGAACGAGATATCCGTGGCGCGCCTGAGAATGGAATCGGCGTGCAGTGAGCGCAGTACCGTGTCGGGTGAACCGATATGGGCGTCAAACTGACGACGATAATCCGTGACGGTGTCACCTTTAACCGCGTGTCCGGCAGCGCGATGCTGCTGTGCCTGTTTCGTGAGACCCGGCGTCGCTACTTTCAGCGCATAGTCATCGCTGTCGGCGACGAACGCGGTACGTGAGGCAAGAATGCGCGGTGCGATGCCCGCCGGTAGCGCCTCAAGGTAGGCATCCACTATCGGGTTCTGGATAGCGTCGAGCGTGAGATCAGGCTGGTCTGCCGGGCGGGGCTGCGTGCGCGAGAGCATTAAGCCGTGTCCGGCCTGAGCTGCCCGCACGGCCCCCTCCACGGAGAAGGTGGCAATCCAGATGCGGTCAGCCAGCTGCGGTGCTGGTGGGTATAAGTGGTTATCCGGATGGGCGAGCGAATCCCCACGCCAGGCGCTCTGGAGCACGTGCAGGTTCTCGGCAAACGCGGCTGCGCGCGCCTCAAACGTCAGGCCGAATGGCAGGAATGAGATGGGCGTGCCGCCTGACCCCAGCCCGACTTCAAGACGTCCATCGGCGAGTAAATCAAGCACCGCGGCATCTTCCGCCACGCGCAGCGGGTTTTCCATCGGCAGGGTAATAATGGCCGTGCCCAGACGGATGGTTTCGGTATGCGCCGCAACGTGGGCCAGGAACAGCAATGGCGACGGCAAACCGCCTTCACTTTCATGGAAGTGGTGCTGCGCAATCCAGGCGCTGTCAAAGCCGTGGCGTTCAGCGTGGCGGATCTGTTCTGTGGCCAGACGATAGCGCACCTTCGGTGTGGCATCGTCAAGCAGGCGGGTGAAAAACCCCAGGCGTTTTCGCGTCATGCGAATTCCTCCGTAGCGGGTGAAAAATGGGGAATGGCGTCAATCAGTTCGCGGGTATAGGCGTTCTGCGGCGCAGCGAACAAGGTTCCGACGTCACCGTGCTCAACCACCTGACCGCTGCGCAGCACCGTGACGCTGTGAGCGATCCGGCGCACGGTGGAGAGATCGTGCGTAATGAAGAGATAGGTCAACCCCAGCTGCTGCTGCAGTTGCTGCAGCAACGCCAGGATCTGCGCCTGAACGGTGACATCCACCGCGGAGGTGGCTTCGTCCAGCACCAGAATGGTCGGCTCCAGGATCAGCGCCCGGGCGATGGCCACGCGCTGGCGCTGCCCGCCTGACAGCTCACGGGCGGTACGGGTCAGGAGGTCGACGGGCAAGGCCACCCGCTGCGCCACGGTCTCCACCCGGATTTTGCGCTCCGCTTTGCGCAGGCGGGAAAAGTTCTTCAGCGGCTCTTCGATAATCTCAAACAGGGTCTGACGCGGGTCGAGCGAGGCAAACGGGTTCTGGTAGACAAACTGGATCTTCTGGCGCAGCTGGCGACGGGCCTCGCGGCTGAGCGTGGTGGCATCAATATCGTCAATAATGACCTGACCGCTGTCGGCCTGTTCAAAGCCCAGCAAAATACGGGCAAGGGTGGTTTTACCGGAGCCCGACTCACCCACCAGGGCATGCGTGCTGCCACGCCTGACGTCGAACGTCACCTGATCCAGCGCCTGCAGCTGATGGCCTTTGCCCAGCGAGAAACGTTTGCTGATGGCGCGGGCGCGAATGGCCGGTGACGCAAGCGGCAGACCGGCCACCGGGGCGATGGTCAGGCGCTGGCCCTGGAGATCGCTCAGCAGCTGGCGGGTGTAGGCGTGCTGCGGCGTACGGACGATATCGGCGGTGTTTCCCTGCTCCTGAACCTCACCATCGCGGAAAACCAGCAGCCGGTCCGCGCGCTCAGCGGCCAGTGCCAGATCGTGGGTAACAAACAGGACGGCGGTCCCCGATTCCCGGCGCAGGAGATCCAGCAGGTCAAGAATGCGTTTTTGTACGGTTACGTCCAGCGCGCTGGTGGGCTCGTCGGCAATGATGACGTCCGGGCGCAGCGCTATCGCGATGGCAATCAACACCCGCTGTTTCATCCCGCCGGAGAGCTGATGGGGATATTGCTTCATGCGCTGCTCGGGATGGCTCAGGCCGACCTTTGTCAGCAGGGCGAGCACCTGCTCGTCGCGCTGGAGTGCCGTAACCTTTTGGTGCAGCTGAATAATTTCGCCAACCTGCGCGCCGATGGTTTTTACCGGGTTGAGCGAATTTCCCGGATCCTGCGGTACCAGGCTGATGCGTGCCCCGCGGAGGGTATCGAGACGCTTAGCGGACCACTGGCTTATCTCCTCACCGTTGAGCACGATTTTTCCCGCATCACGCCGTGCGTTGTCGGCCAGCAGACCGATGATCGCCTGCGCCGTGGTCGTTTTGCCGGAGCCGGATTCACCGACAAGTGCCAGCATTTCCCCCCGACGAAGCGTGAAGCTAACGTTATGCACTACCTCCCGCCACTGGCGAGCGGTACGGTAGCTAAGGGTCAGGTTTTCTACCGAGAGTACGGTCATTTCGGGCCTCCGCTGAACTGCTGGCTGATTCGGTTGGTCGCCAGCACGACGGCGATGACCACCACACCGGGGAAGGTGGTTAACCACCAGGCGGTAGAGAGATAGTTACGGCCTTCGGCGATCAATAAGCCCCATTCCGGCACGGGCGGCGGGGTGCCGTAGCCGAGAAAGCTCAGCGTGGAGAGTGCCAGGATGGCCTGACCAAACTGCAGCGTGGCAAAGGCGAGGACGGCGGTTAAGGCGTTAGGCAGGATATGTCGCCACAGCACCGCCAGGAACGTCCCGCCGCTGCCAAAAGCCGCCTCGACATAATCCGTATGGCGGATGCGCACCACTTCACCGCGCGCGAGGCGGGCGAAGCTGGCAATGGAAGCCACGCCCACCGCAATTGCGGCATTAACGGTGCCAAACCCGAGCAGAATGATCACCGTCAGCGAGAGCAGCAGGGACGGGATGGAGAGCAGCACGTCGACAAAACGCATCAGGAAAGACTCAACGCGTCCGGCGAACGCCCCGGCAACCACCCCTAAACCGGTGCCCACCAGCAGACCCATCGTGACGGCGGCCAGCGCCGCGCTCAGGGAGTGGGACGCACCATATACAATACGGGTGTAAACATCGCGGCCAAGCTGATCGGTGCCGAGCCAGTGGCCGGCCTGCGGGGCCAGACGCTGTGCGCCCGCGATGCCCTCAATCGGACTGTAGTGGGTTAACAGGCCCGGCGCCACGGCGGCGAAAATCGCAATCACAATGACCGCCCATGCCAGCCACAGTCCGGGCTGCCACGCGACGCCCTGCCAGGCGGGGACGCGTTTACGCGCGGCGGCAGCGTAATCGACCAGACTCATGAAGTACCTCCGGAAAGGGGTTGCAGCCGGGGATCCAGCAGCGGCATCAGCAGATCCACCAGCAGATTGATCAGGACAAAACCGAGCGCGGAAATCATCACCACCGCCTGAAGCACGGCGATGTCCTGGTTATTGACCGCCTGCTGGGTCAGTTGCCCCAGCCCGCTGCGGCCAAAAACGGTTTCGGTGATCAGCGCACCGGCAATCAGCTCGCCCAGCAGCAGCCCGGCAATATTCAGCACCGGCAGCAGGGCGTTGCCGGTCACGTGACGCCACAGGACAGCGGTTTCACTCAGCCCTTTGGCCCGGGCAACGGCGACAAACGGCTGGGTCGCCACCTGGTCCAGGCTGCGCATCAGGATTTGTGCCAGCGGGGCGGAGATGGGGATGGCGACGGTGACGATGGGCAGGATCAGCCCCTGTAACGGCGTCGGGTTAATCACCGGGATCAGCCGCAGTTGAAAAGAAAAAAGCTGGATCAGGGCAATCCCCAGCCAGAACGTCGGTAAGGAGATAAACAGGACCGGGAGAGACTGGAAGGTATTGCTCAACCAGCGCAGGCCCGGCAGCCGCGACGCAAAGGCCAGTGCGAAGGCCAGCACAACCGCGAGTAAAAAGGCGGGCAGGGCGAGGCTCAGGGTATCCGGCAGATTGCTGGCAATCAGCTCACTGACCGGCACGCCTGCCTGTAACGAGTAGCCGAAATCTCCTTGCAGCATCGCCAGCAGCGTATGGCCATACTGCTGCCACAGCGGACTGTCCGCGCCGTAGGCCACGCGCATCTCCTCGATTTGCGCCGGGCTTAAGCCCAGGTCCGGGTTCTGAAATTTAATCAGCACCGCGTCGCCCGGCAGAACCTGGAGCAACACGAACGAGAGGGTAAAGGCGGCCCACAGCACCAGCAGCCCATGCCCGAAACGTTGAAGAAGTGCGTGGCGCATCGTCAGCTCCTCAGTGTTTCTCAATCCACGCGCCGTAGAACGACGGGCGGCCTACCGCTTCGAAATTCACGCCTTTCAGCCACGGGGCGCCGGCAAAGACCTGCGGCTCCTCGAAGATCGGGATGACGTAGGCGTTATCCAGCAGATAGCGCTGGGCGTCGCCCGTCAGCTGCAGGCGTTTTTGCGGATCGACTTCCGCAGAGATGTTTACCAGCAGCGCATTCAGCTTGTCGTCGCGGAAGTTTTTAACCTTGTCGCTGGAGCCGCCTTTTTGCAGCAGCGCGTCGCGGTTAGCGGGGTAGAACATACTCTTCACCACATCCGGATCGGCGCGGCCGACTTCGGAGACGGTTAACGGGGTTTTCAGCGGGTCAAGGTTATCCAGCGTGCGGCTGCCTGCGTCACCAGCCTTGACGCTCAGGGCCACGCCCACCTGCCGCCACTGCTGGGCAACCAGCTGCAGCACCTCTTTGTTTTGCGGCTGCGGCAATGATTCATAGACCGTCAGCGCCAGCCGCTGGCCGTCTTTCGCGCGAATGCCGTCGCTGCCTGCTTTCCAGCCTGCCTCATCGAGCAGCTGGTTGGCTTTTGCCGGGTCAAAGGTCAGTTTGTCGCTGAGATCGACAAAGCCTGCGGCAGAACCGGCAATCACGGACTTCGCCTGCGGATAGTTAGCCGAGAAGAGGGTTTCGACCACCTGTTTCGCATTGGTGGCGTGCAGCAGCGCCTGTCGAACGCGAACGTCGGAAACCAGCGGGTTGTCCGGGCGGAAGCTGATGCTGTCGTTCACCCCACGCGTCGGGGCGGCATAGATTTTATAGCCCTGATCGGTGGCCTGCTTTTCGTCATACGCCTGTACCTGACGAATAAAATCCGCCTGACCGGCCAGCAGAGCGCCGATGCGCACGCTGTCTTCCTGGGTGACGATAAACTTGATGCCGTCCAGATTGGCCGGACCCTGCTGCGGCAGATTTTTTGGCCCCCACTGGTAATCTTTGCGGGCTTCAAGCGTCACTTCGCGCCCCAGCTTTTCGTCTTTCACCACAAACGGGCCGGAGCCAATGATGTGGCGCGCATCCCCCAGCTCTTCAAAGTTGCGTTTCAGGGTGCTGAGCGAGACCAGACCCGAGCCAATGGTGGCAGTGCCCTGCAGGAAACCCGGCGACGGTTTTTTGAAGTAGAACTTGACGGTCAGCGGGTCGACCACCTCGCTGCGATCGTAGTTATTGATCACTTCGGACACCGGTAGACGCTGCGCTTTGTTACCTAAGCCGTAGGTATCAAAGTTTTTCGCTACGGCGTTTGCGTCCAGCGGCGTGCCGTCGGAGAAGGTGATACCAGGGCGAAGTTTAAAGGTGTATTCGGTTTTATCGGCGTTGGTGGTCCAGCTTTCGGCCACCCAGGGCTCAACCTGTAACGTTTTCGGGTTCTGCCAGGTCAGTTTGTCGGTGATCTGGTTCAGAATGCCGCCGTTGGGGTAAAAGCCACCGGCAGGCGGATAGAGGTTGGTGTGGGCCTGTTGCTCCAGATAAATCAGCGTGCCGCCTTTGACGGGCGCATCAGCGGCCCAGGCTGCGGTGGTCGTCAGAATTAACGCCGTCAGCAGCGGCAGACGAAATGGGGTTTGCATGGTGAATTCCTTTGTTATCTTCTTGTTAGCGTCGGATTCATCATCGGGCGCGGGGGAAAACAAGGGAACAAAGGAATTAAGATAAGGATTGCCGGAAAATGGCTATAAAAAAACCGCCCCGGAGAGGAGCGGTGATGAAAGGTGGACGATTATGAACGTAAGTCGATCACCATACGGCCACGGATCTGGCCCTGTTCCATCTCTTTAAAGATGGCGTTGATGTCCTCGATCGGACGCATCGTGACCTTAGGCACCACTTTGCCTTCCGCGGCGAACTGGAACGCCTCCTGCAGATCCTGACGGGTGCCGACCAGGGAACCGACCACCTGAATGCCGTCCAGCACCAGACGTGGAATATCGAGGCTCATGGCTTCCGGTGGCAGACCCACCGCCACCACGCGGCCACCGGCGCGCACGGCATCCACTGCCGAGTTAAACGCCGCTTTTGCCACGGCCGTCACCACGGCTGCATGCGCGCCGCCGGTTTTTTCCTGCACAATTTTCGCGGCATCTTCGCTGCGGGAGTTGATGGTTAAATCCGCGCCCATGCTGGCCGCCAGCTTCAACTGTTCGTCGTTAACGTCAAGGGCGATGACTTTGGCATTAAAGACGTTTTTGGCGTACTGCAGCGCGAGGTTACCCAGCCCGCCCAGACCGTAAATGGCAATCCACTGGCCCGGTTTAATACCCGATACCTTCACGGCTTTGTAGGTGGTGACGCCAGCGCAGGTAATGCTGCTGGCCGCCGCCGAATCCAGACCATCCGGCACTTTTACCGCGTAATCCGCAGTGACGATGCACTCTTCCGCCATGCCGCCATCCACGGAGTAACCGGCGTTTTTCACATCGCGGCACAGGGTTTCGTTGCCGGTATTACAGTATTCGCAGTGGCCACAGCCTTCAAAAAACCATGCCACGCTCGCGCGATCGCCGACTTTCAGCGATTTCACGCCAGGGCCGACCTCTTTGACGATCCCAATCCCTTCATGGCCCAGGATCACGCCGGTTTTATCGCCGAAATCGCCGTTCTTCACGTGAAGATCGGTATGGCATACGCCACAGCACTCCATCTTCAGCAGGGCTTCCCCGTGCTTCAGCGGGCGTAAGGTTTTTTCGGTGACATTGACCTGATGATCCTGAGTGACAACAGCAGCCTTCATGTGTATCTCCTTGTTCATGATAAGAATCTGCATAGCAGGTGTAATACCCCTTAAGGATTAATACATTAGCCTGGTAATGCAAGGCTGCGGCAACATAATGTCATCATTTAATCCGATTTCAGATTAAGAATACGGCGTTCCTCTAATAATTAAGGGGGAAAATGCTGGCCCGGCGAGGCGCTCGCCGGGCGCAGACTTACAGCTGTGCTTCTATCTCCTCTATCTCTTTACGCCATTGCGCCTGAAGCTGCGGTTTTTGATGTTTCGGTTTGCGCGCCAGATCGTCTGCCAGCAGCGTTTCCAGCGCGACCAGCCGTTCAAGCAGATCGTCATACGGCGAGGGTTGAACCGTCGCGGCGGCAGCGGGCGCAGTGGCCGTTACCAGCCCCGCGCTTTCACGCAGCCGCGCAAACACCGCTTCCGCGTCGTGCCATTCGCTCAGCGTACCGTCCTCTATCAGCCAGAAGCGGTTGCAGCTTTGGCTAATTAACTGACGATCGTGGCTGACCAGCAGCACACCACCTTCAAACCGCTGCAGCGTTTCTGCCAGCGCCTCTTTGCCTTCCATGTCCAGATGGTTGGTTGGCTCATCCAGCATCAGCAGGCTATAGCGGGCGAGCGTCAGGCCCACAAACAGCAGGCGTGAACGCTCGCCGCCGCTGAGCGTGCTGACTTTCTGCCCGTGACGGGACCACGGGAACCCGGCGCTGATAAGCGCCATCTTCCGGTTTTGCGGGTCGGGCGCGAAAGGCTCCAGCGCATCAAGCAGCGTGGCGTCATCCGGCAGCTGGTTCAGCGTCTGATCGTAATAGCCCGGCGAGACGCGCGGATGGATTTTCAGCCCGCTGTCCGTCGGTTCATCGGTAAAATGTCGCCAGATTAGCTTCATTAACGACGATTTACCGCAGCCGTTACGCCCGACAATCGCCACGCGATCGCCGCTTTTCAGCCGCGCCGTTTCGATGTTAAACAGCGGCGGTAGCCCTGGCGCAGGCGGGACGCCGAGGTTTTCCATCTCCAGCAGACGGTCTGCCCGCAGCGCGTCACCGCGCAGGCTTAACGTCCACGGGCTACCCGCCGTGAGTGCGGTCTGGCTCTCTTTCAGGCGTTCGACCTGTTTTTCCATCTGTTTGGCTTTGCGGGCCAGGTCTTCATTGTCGTAAACCTTGCCCCAGGTCGCCAGCCGCTTCGCGCTGGCGGTCACGCGGTCGATCTCCTTTTGCTCCGCCTTGTGGCGCTGCGCGTCGCTTTCATCCCTGGCTTCCAGCGCCTTGCGTGCCGCCGTGCAGGGAAGGGCAAAGTAGTGCAGCGTTTTATCGCGCAGGATCCAGCTGCCGTTGGTGACGGCATCCAGCAGTTGTCTGTCATGTGAGACCAGCACGAAACTGCCTGACCAGTGCTGTAAAAAGTGCTCCAGCCAGAGCATGGTTGGCAGGTCCAGGTGGTTGCTGGGTTCATCAAGCAGGAGCAGGTCCGGCTCGTGGATCAGCGCCCGCGCCAGCAGCAGGCGGGTGTGCTGACCGCCGCTGAGCGTGGCGGCGTGCAGCGCCATATCCTGCGGCGTAAAGCCCATGCCCGCCAGCAGCGTTTCAGCTTTCCAGCGCAGGCTGTCGCGTTCCGCAGAGGGCAAGCGGGCCAGGACGGCATCCAGCATGGTCAGCGGATGAATCGCCTCCGGCAGATGTTGTTCCACGCGCGCCATCAGGCAGTGCCCGGCCAGCGCTACCGTCCCGGCAGCAGGAGAGTCAGTGCCGTCCAGCACCTTCAGCAGCGTACTTTTGCCACAGCCGTTGTCGCCGAGCAGACCAATGCGGTCGCCTTTTTTCAGCGTAAAGGAGAGAGAGTCGAAGAGCGTGCCAAACGCCGTATCAACGCGTAAAGATTGTGCAGTGAGTAAAGTGCTCATTGTTGCTTACCCAAGAGTTACAGGCATGTTTATGCCTCGTCAAACATCGCTGACGATAACTCAGTAAGCCCGAGAGAAGGGATTTCAGGGGTTGGTGTCTTCGCTCAAGCAGAAGTTATCGCAGCACGATACCGATAACGCTTGAGCAGGTGCGATCACCAAATGTATGTGAAACATTGAAAATTTCACAGTACAGCATAATTGGCCTCCTTATATATTCAGTGGGTTAATGGATGAAAGGAGTGTAGCGGGGGAAAAGGGGTTTGGCTAGTGGGGCGTGAATGTGTGATGCATATTGTGGGCTCGGAACCATTCCCTCTCCCTTTGGGGTGAGGAATCCCCAGTAATTTTTTTACCGAAAGCGACGAAGGTTGTTTCAGGAAAATGAA
>NZ_JAIWJZ010000143.1:0-388 GCF_020216105.1 Enterobacter sp. K16B | reverse complement strand
CGGACTTTCCAGACCGTTCCACTAACACACAAGCTGATTCAGACTCTGGGCTGCTCCCCGTTCGCTCGCCGCTACTGGGGGAATCTCGGTTGATTTCTTTTCCTCGGGGTACTTAGATGTTTCAGTTCCCCCGGTTCGCCTCGTTAACCTATGTATTCAGTTAACGATAGTGTGTCGGAACACACTGGGTTTCCCCATTCGGACATCGCCGGGTCAAAGGTTCATATCACCTCGCCGGCGCTTTTCGCAGATTAGCACGTCCTTCATCGCCTCTGACTGCCAGGGCATCCACCGTGTACGCTTAGTCGCTTAACCTCACAACCCGAAGATGTTTCACTTCTGATTGCGAAAATTTGAGAGACTCGAACACACATAACATGTGTGTCGT
>NZ_JAIWJZ010000142.1:0-352 GCF_020216105.1 Enterobacter sp. K16B | reverse complement strand
TCAATTTTCAGCTTGATCCAGATTTTTAAAGAGCAAAACTTCGCAGTGCACCTTTTCAGGTTCACTCTGAAGTTTTCTTGTGTTCGCAGTAAAAGATGGTGGAGCTATGCGGGATCGAACCGCAGACCTCCTGCGTGCAAAGCAGGCGCTCTCCCAGCTGAGCTATAGCCCCATCGTTGATAACCTCTTCAAATTTGCTTCGCAAATTTGGTAGGCCTGAGTGGACTTGAACCACCGACCTCACCCTTATCAGGGGTGCGCTCTAACCACCTGAGCTACAAGCCTGTAGAGGTTTTTACTGCTGTTTTTCATCAGACAATCTGTGTGAGCACTGCAAAGGCAGGTTCTTTAA
>NZ_JAIWJZ010000015.1:0-7659 GCF_020216105.1 Enterobacter sp. K16B | reverse complement strand
CCTGATGCAGCGCCGTTTTTTGCGACACCATAAAGTCCGCGGAAGCGTTCAGTGCCTGCTCAACCTCATGTTTCACCTCATCGCTCACCACGCGCTGACGCGTCTGCAGAAGCGCCATGTCCTCCTCCAGACGTGCGATATTGAGTTCCAGCGCCTCAAAGGCTACCGTCAGCCCCTGATAGCGGAAGTCGAGATACTCCCGGGCATTTTGGGCGTAGTTGAGCAACTTATGCGAGGCCGAACGCAGAGCGAATAGCGAGGCATTAGCATAGGCGGCGTAAATCAGCTTGCGGATCGGTTGTTCAAAGAGCGAATCTTCCCAGAGCAAATCGGCAGAATGACGAACATGATCAATATCGTCCAGGTCCGCCGTGCGCCAGCGACGTCCCAGCGCCGCTTCGGCAAAATCCTGCACCCACGGTTGCTCCTGATGATCCGGCAGTTGCCCGTGCGTATTCATCTCGTAGCGAGCGCGGTTCGCCAGATACGCCCACATGGACGAAACGGGGTAGATTTGGCCGGGCGAAATATTGCCTTTCATTAAGGTACCGGAGATCATCGCCCGGACCTGTTCTTCATCGTCGCTGTTACGATCTTTCTGATCGAATTTATTGACCAGCGCATACAGCGGCACGGATTTACCCGCCGCGGAAATCGCCTGACGGACCTCTTCATCTGATATGGATTTAAGCTGGGTATAATCCATCACCGCCAGCACCGCCGACGCGCGGGACAACTGTTCGCTGAGCATTTTTTGCAGATGCGGTTGTCCGGCCTCATTAGGCCCGGGCGTGTCGAGCAGCGTCAGTTGCCCGAGATGTGCATCCAGCCCCGCGAGATGCACGAACTCCACTTCAATTACCGGGATATGTTCGATAGCCGCATATTCAGAGAACGGAAATTCGACCCCTAACGCCTGGGAGAGCCTCACCAGATCGTTAAGGCTTTTCAGACAATGGAAGATCGGCTGTGCCCCCAGGTGATGCTTCTCAAAGGCTTCCCCTTTTTCAATACGCTCCAGCAGCGTATTCATGTCTTTATCAATTTCCAGACGCTGGGCCAGCTTCGCGCGATCGTAATCGCCAAGCTTTTTCTGCAGCAGTTGGATCAGTTCATCGATGGGCGAGGCGTGTGAGAAATGCAGCACCGGCTCCTTCTGACCCGGCGTATGGCGAATCAACGTCGGAAGCGCCGTCATGGGACGATTGCGGTTAGGCAACACTTCGGTACCCACAATCGCATTAATGGTGGTCGATTTGCCCGCTTTCATGGTGCCGACAATCGCCAGGACCATTTCCAGCCGGGTTATTTTTCGTAATTCATTATTCAGCATCGCCTGCTGCGCATCGACACCGCGCGCACTAAAATGCAAAGGTAAAACGTTGTTCTTTTCACCCGTGATGGCAGCCGTTGTGCTTTCCAGCATCGCAGTCGGCATTGATTTCAACGTATCAAGATTTTGCAGAGCAAGCTGTAACAAACGCTCAGCTTCCTGGCTTAATTCAAAAATGGTCTGTGTGTGCATGATAAAAGCCTTTCCTTAACGCAAATTTATTACTTTTATTAAGCCACTGGTTTTAATTATGTTGTTCAGGCTTATATGATTACGTGTGGAAAACATGTTCGCCGAAATATAACTGATTGAAGATAATCAGGAATAATTCACTATCCTTGCATGGCGTGTAGAACTCTTCTCCAGGCCTGATAGCCAAAAGAAAAAAGCGTAGCCCATTTTTAAGAAACTTCAGGATATATCACCATTATTTACCCACCTAAAAAGAGAGGTAATGTTCTACAGCCATAAGATATGTATGGCAGCAAAGTCCGGAGATAAATAACAATGTGTTGCTTCACCTTATCCGAAATGGAGGTGCGTAGCAATTTGCTGCAATAAAATATTCGATATATTTCGCGCCATTTCTTCCCAACGTGTTAATGACGTCAGCATCGCTTAACTGACTGACATAAAGTGTCACTCCCGACACGCTTGTGGCATTTTTTTAATTCACAATATCACCGACAACCGTGTGGATTTGCGTTATACTTGCCGCCTTTTTCGGCACGCTGCCGTCATTTTGCTGGCACTTTCCAGCGCGTTTACACTTTCTGAGGATACCGATATGCAACTCCCACACTGCCCGAAATGCAATTCTGAATACACCTATGAAGATAATGGCATGTACATCTGCCCGGAATGCGCGCACGAATGGAATGATGCCGAGCCAGCACAGGACGCCGATGCGCTTGTTGTAAAAGATGCGAACGGCAATCTGCTGGCGGACGGCGACAGTGTGACCGTCATTAAAGATCTGAAGGTTAAAGGCAGCTCCTCCATGCTGAAGATCGGCACCAAAGTGAAGAATATCCGTCTGGTTGAAGGCGATCACAATATCGACTGTAAAATTGACGGTTTTGGCCCGATGAAACTGAAATCGGAGTTTGTGAAAAAGAACTGATTTTCACCTCCAGGCCCGGTAAGCGCAGCGCCACCGGGCGCTGTTGCCGGCTGCGCTACGCTTATCCGGCCTACAAAAAAAGAACTAAACTTAATGGGCTTTTCTTACGTGAGGTAAAGATTATGCCGTTAAGTCCCTACATCTCTTTCGCCGGCAACTGTGCAGAGGCCACTGCCTTTTATCAGCAAGCCGTCGGCGCGGAGCTCCTCTACAAGATCACTTTCGGCGAAATGCCAAAAAGCGATAACAGCGAAGAAGGTTGCCCGTCCGGTATGCAATTTCCGGATTCGGCTATCGCCCACTCCAACGTCCGCATTGCGGGCAGCGATATCATGATGAGCGACGGGATGCCGCCCGGCAGCAACGCGCAATATGCCGGTTTTACGCTGGTTCTCGACACCCAGGACGTCAATGAAGGCAAACGCTGGTTCGACAACCTTGCCGCAGGCGGCAATGTCGAGATGCCCTGGCAGGAAACCTTCTGGGCTCACGGTTTCGGTAAAGTCACCGACAAATACGGCGTGCCGTGGATGATTAACGTCGTGAAACAACACCAAACGTCGTAGGCCGGATAAGCGCAGCGCAGCCGGCAACAGCGCCCGGTGGCGCTGCGCTGACCGGGCCTACAGTGACTGTCATCGCTTTCACTTCAACTCTTCAAACTCCCGCAACCTGCACTTAACCCAAATGTCACATTGATGCGCCAGCATGAGGCCACATTTATCGTGAGGCCCAGCACATGCAAACCGTCATCCGCGTCGAGAAACTGAGCAAGACCTTCAATCACAACAAGGCTCTGCACGCCGTTGATCTCACCGTCCGGCAGGGCGAGATGGTGGCGCTGCTGGGGCCATCCGGTTCAGGTAAATCCACCCTTCTGCGCCATTTGAGTGGGCTTATTACCGGCGATAACACGCCGGAAAGCCACGTCGAGCTGCTGGGTAATACCGTACAGCGCGCTGGTCGTCTGGCGAGCGATATCCGCAAGAGCCGCGCCCGGACCGGCTACATCTTCCAGCAGTTCAATCTGGTGAACCGCCTGACGGTGCTGGAGAACGTGCTGACTGGCGCGCTCGGCAGCACCCCGTTCTGGCGCACCTGTCTGCGCTGGTTCTCTCCGTCCCAGAAGCAGGAAGCCTTACAGGCGCTAACCCGCGTCGGCATGGCGCATTTCGCCCACCAGCGCGTCTCCACCCTGTCCGGTGGACAACAGCAGCGCGTCGCCATCGCCCGCGCCCTGATGCAGAAAGCGCACATCATTCTCGCTGACGAACCCATCGCCTCGCTGGACCCGGAGTCCGCCCGCATCGTGATGGAGACCCTGTACGACATTAACCAGAACGACGGCATCACCGTGGTGGTCACGCTGCATCAGGTGGATTACGCCCTGCGCTACTGCCAACGCATCGTCGCCCTGCGTCAGGGACACGTGTTCTTTGATGGCGCGAGCCATCAGTTTGATAACGACCGTTTTGACCATCTCTACCGCAGCATGAACCGCGTCGAAGAGAACGCGCAGGCTGCTTAATTAAACCCGATCCGAGGAAAGTACATGAGCTACAAAGCCGTTGCCGCGCTGGCCTTTACCAGCATGTTCAGCATCAGCACCCTGTTAAGCCCAGCGTATGCACAGGAGCAGGAAAAAGAGCTGAACTTCGGCATTATTTCGACGGAATCACAGCAGAACCTGAAACCTCAGTGGGAACCGTTCCTGAAAGATATGGAAACCAAACTGGGGATCAAAGTGAACGCCTTCTTCGCCCCGGACTACGCGGGCATCATCCAGGGGATGCGTTTTAACAAAGTGGACATCGCCTGGTACGGCAACCTCTCCGCCATGGAAGCGGTGGATCGCGCCAACGGTCAGGTCTTTGCCCAGACCGTCGCGGCAGATGGCTCCCCGGGCTACTGGAGCGTGCTGATCGTGAACAAAGACAGCCCAATCAACAACCTTAACGACATGCTTGCCAAACGCAAAGAGCTGACCTTTGGCAATGGCGATCCCAACTCCACCTCAGGCTACCTTGTCCCTGGCTACTACGTCTTCGCCAAAAACAACGCCTCCGCCAGCGACTTCAAACGCACGGTAAACGCCAGCCATGAAACCAACGCCCTGGCCGTGGCCAACAAGCAGGTGGATGTCGCGACCAACAACACCGAGAACCTCGACAAACTGAAGACCTCAGCACCGGACAAGCTGAAAGAGATCAAGGTTATCTGGAAATCACCGCTCATCCCCGGCGACCCGATTGTCTGGCGTAAAAACCTGTCTGAAAGCACCAAGGACAAGGTGTACGACTTCTTCATGACCTACGGCAAAACGCCGGAAGAGAAAGCGGTTCTGACGCGTCTGGGCTGGGCACCGTTCCGCCCGTCCAGCGACCTGCAGCTGGTCCCGATTCGCCAGCTGGCGCTGTTTAAAGAGATGCAGGGCGTGAAGGATAACAAGGGGCTGAAGGACGAGGAGAAGACCAGCAAAGTGGCTGCGATTCAGGCCCAGCTGGAAGACCTGGACCGCCTGACCGCCGCGCTCGGCGCGATGACCAGCGTGAATAAAGCGGTGCAGTAACGCTTTTCGCCCGGTGGCGCTGCGCTTACCGGGCCTACTTTTTGGATCGTAGACCGGATAAGCGTAGCGCCATCCGGCACACAAAGACCTGCGGAGTAACACATGCAAACCATCACCCTCCCACCGCCGAAGCGCAGCTGGTTCTCACTGATAAGCTGGGCCATCCTGCTGGCGGTGCTGGTTATCTCCTGGAAGGGCGCGGAAATGGACCCGCTGCTGCTCTTCAAAGACGCGGGCAATATGGCGACCTTCGCCGCCGATTTCTTCCCGCCGGACTTCAGCCAGTGGCAGGACTACCTCAGCGAAATGGCGGTCACCCTGCAAATTGCCGTCTGGGGCACCGCCCTGGCCGTCATTCTTTCCATTCCCTTTGGCCTGATGAGCGCCGAGAACATCGTGCCGTGGTGGGTCTACCAGCCCATGCGTCGCCTGATGGACGCCTGTCGCGCCATCAACGAGATGGTCTTCGCAATGCTGTTCGTGGTCGCCGTCGGTCTGGGGCCGTTCGCGGGCGTGATGGCGCTGTTCATCCACACCACCGGCGTGCTCTCCAAGCTGCTTTCTGAGGCGGTCGAAGCCATCGAGCCCGGTCCGGTGGAAGGTATCCGCGCGACCGGTGCCAACAAAATCGAAGAGATCCTCTACGGCGTCCTGCCGCAGGTGATGCCGCTGTTGATCTCCTACTCCCTGTACCGGTTTGAGTCCAACGTCCGCTCCGCCACCGTCGTCGGCATGGTCGGCGCAGGCGGGATTGGCGTCACCCTGTGGGAAGCGATTCGCGGTTTCCAGTTCCAGCAAACCTGCGCCCTGATGGTGTTTATCATCGTCACCGTCAGCCTGCTGGATTTCCTCTCTCAACGTTTGCGTAAGCACTTTATCTGAGAAGCGAGGCGTTGTTTTTTATGCACTTATCCAGACATCCGACCAGTTACCCCACCCGCTGGCAAGAGATTGCGGCAAAGCTCGAAGTGGAGCTGCGCACGCATTACCGCTGCGGAGACTATCTGCCTGCGGAACAGCAGCTTGCCGACCGCTATGAAGTAAACCGCCACACCCTGCGCCGCGCCATTGATCAACTGGTTGAGCGCGGCTGGGTCCAGCGCCGTCAGGGCATCGGCGTGCTGGTGCTGATGCGCCCGTTCGACTACCCGCTAAACGCCCAGGCGCGCTTTAGCCAGAACCTGCTGGACCAGGGCAGCCACCCGACCAGTGAAAAACTGCTCTCGGTATTGCGTCCGGCCTCCAGCCACGTGGCGGACGCGCTGGGGATTCAGGAGGGCGATAACGTTATCCACCTGCGCACCTTGCGCCGGGTTAACGGCGTCGCGGTCTGCCAGATAGATCACTACTTCGCGGACCTCGCCCTCTGGCCAGTGCTGCAACATTTCACCAGCGGCTCACTGCATGACTTTCTGCAGGAAGCGGCAGGCATCGCGCTGAAACGCACCCAGACGCGCATCAGCGCCCGTCGGGCACAGGCGAAAGAGAGCAAGGTGCTGGAGATCCCAAATATGGCCCCGCTGCTCTGTGTGCGCACCCTCAACCATCGCGACGGTGAGATCAACGCAACGGAATACTCCGTCAGCCTGACCCGCGCCGACATGATCGAATTCACCATGGAGCACTGAATGCACTTCGACACTGCCACCCGACAGCGCTGGATGCGCGTACTTGCCCAGAGTCAGCCCACCGCGCTGGCTGCCCGCATGCACGCCCTTAGCCTGGCGCCTGAATACGACATCCTCCGCGCCCCGGAGATCGGCCTCGTTCAGATCCAGGCGCGGATGGGCGGTACCGGCGAGCGCTTCTTCGCCGGGGATGCCACCCTCACCCGCGCCGCGATCCGCCTGAACAGCGGCACGCTGGGGTACAGCTACGTGCTGGGGCGCGATAAAGCGCACGCCGAGCGCTGCGCGGTGATCGATGCGCTTTTACAGGAACAACCGCATTTCCAGACCCTGATGGAAACCCTTATTGCCCCGCTGGAGGCTGACCGCGCCGCACGCATTGCCGCGCGTCAGGCCGAAGTGAATACCAGCCGGGTCGACTTCTTTACGCTCGTTCGCGGAGACAACGCATGACGCTTCAACCTGCTTTTACCCTGGCCGTCCAGGATGCCCAACACAGTTTTCGTCGCCTGCTGAAAGCCATGAGCGAGCCGGGTGTGATCGTCTCGCTGCATCAGCTCTCTCAGGGCTGGCTGCCGTTAAACCTGGCGACCACCAGCGTGCTGCTGACGCTTGCCGACAACGATACCCCGGTGTGGCTCTCAGGCGTCCTGTCCAACGACATCGCCAGCCAGAACCTGCGTTTTCACACCAGCGCCCCGCTGGTTGAACAGCCGCGCCAGGCGGTCTTTGCCGTGGCCGACGAGCAAATCAGCCACGAACAGCTCAATGACCTGAGTGAAGGCAGCGCGGTGGCCCCGGAGACCAGCGCCACCCTGATCTTGCAGGTCTCCAGCCTGAGCGGCGGGCGCATGCTGCGCCTGACCGGCGCAGGCATCGCGGAAGAACGCATGGTCGCGCCGCAGCTGCCGGAGTGCATTATTCATGAGCTGACCGAGCGCCCGCACCCGTTCCCGCTGGGTATTGATCTGATACTGACCTGCGGCGAGCGCCTGCTGGCGATCCC
>NZ_JAIWJZ010000141.1:0-13547 GCF_020216105.1 Enterobacter sp. K16B | reverse complement strand
GTGGCGCTGCGCTTACCCGGCCTACAAAACCCGTAGGTCCGTGCAAGCGTAGCGCCGCCGGGCGAATCAGGCTGATGCCCTCACCGCAGGGCGCAGCCTGCTCAGGCTAAACAACACCGATCCCGTCGAGGCGATGACGGCTATCCACAGTGCAACCTGGATGGCATGTTGATGGTCCCATCCCGCCGTCGCGGCCAGCAGTACGCCCACCGCGGCGGCGCCGAGACACTGGCCAAACGTCCTGACGATAGACAACACCCCTGAGGCATAGCTGGCATATTCCCGCGCCACGTTAGAGAGCATCTCCCGGTTATTGGGGCTCTGGAAGCAGCCAAACCCAATCCCGCAAACCAGACTGCGCAGGCAGATATTCCATGCGGAAGGGCTGTCTGGCAACGTCGCCAGCAGGACCAATCCACCGACAAAAATCATTAGCCCGAGGGTCGAGATCAGCGGCGCGGAAAGGGTATCTGCCCAGCGCCCCGCATGCGGCGCGATCAGCACAATGCCAATCGGCCACGGGGTGAACAGCAGTGCGGAAACCACCGGGCTGTAGCCATAGACGCTCTGAAACAGGAACGGCAGCGCGACAAACGTGATCCCCTGGCTCACAAACGACGCCAGCGAGGTCAGCGCGGCGAGGGTGAAACGTGCGTTTTTGAACATCACGGGCGGCAGGATGGGACTGTGCGCGCGACGGACATGCCAGATAAAGGCGAGGGCACTCACCAGAGCAAGTACGCCCCAGCACACGGCGGCCCGGTTAAGGTGTTGCGTCACGTGCTGAAGGCTGTCGGCCATCATGATCGCGGAACCTAACAGCACGGCGGAAAGCACGGCGCCCGGTGCATCAAAGGGCGATCGGTCAGTAGCCGATGCCTGCGGCAGGGCCCGCCATGCCAGCAGCAGAGCGATACTGCCCGGAATAATGTTAATGGCGAACAGCCACTGCCAGCTCAGGGCGTCCAGTATTGTTCCGCCGAGAACCGGGGCAATCGCCGTGCTGGAGGCGATAAGCAGGGCGTGCAGCCCCAGAATGCGGCCAAGCAGTCGACCCGGGAAAACGGAACGCAGGATCGCCGGGGCGATACTGAGGGTGGCCGCGCCGCCGACGCCCTGCAGAATACGCATCCCGGTTAACATCTCCGGCGTGGTTGCCAGCGCGCAGCCGAGTGAGGTGAGCGTAAAGGTGGCGAGCCCGGCCAGAAACACCGGGCGATAGCCCACGCGTGCCGCCAGCGCCGCGAAGATGGCTAGCGTCATCGCCGCTGAGAGCAGATAACCGTTGGCGAACCACACCGCGATATTCGCAGGAACCGCCATGGCCTCAGCCATCGAGGGGAGCGCAATGTTGATCATGGTCCCGTCAAACACGCCCATCAGCGTGGTGGTCATGACGGCGGCCAGGACCCGGGCGCGTTCATGCCCGGGTAAACCTTCATCACCGGGCTGGTTTGAAAATAGCGTCATCGTCGTCACTCCACAGAAGAATATTGATGACGAAACTATATTCATGCGCTATACAGGGCGGAAGACGCAGCAATTGCAATTTATCATTGCATATAACGCCCTATCTGAGGATTCACCGTGTCCGATCCTGATTTTAACCTTCTGGTTGCGCTCGATATTTTGCTGGCAGAAGCCAGCGTAGCGGGTGCGGCGCGACGTTTAAACCTGAGCACCTCCGCCATGAGCCGCACGCTTAGCCGGCTGCGGGAGGTGACCGGCGATCCTATTCTGGTGCGGGCCGGTCGTCATATGGTCCTGACGCCCTGGGCAGAAGCCACCCGGGACCGCGCCAGAAGCGCCGTGTATGAGGCAAGGGCGGTGCTCCAGCCCTCCACGGAAACGCTGAAGGTGGAAAGCCTTGAGCGGTTGTTCACCATCCGCGCTAACGATGGTTTTGTGGTAGCGTTTGGACCGCTGCTGATTGCCGCGGTGGCGAGCGTTGCGCCTGGGGTGTGTATTCGTTTCTCGCCGAAACCTGAAAAAACGTCGCGCTATTTGCGGGAGGGGCTTGTCGATCTGGAGATTGGCGTGCAGGGCAATATGGGGCCTGAAATACGTCTGCAAAGACTCTTTCAGGACCGGTTCGTTGGCGCGGTGCGCAAGGGTCATCCGCTGTCATCACAGCCGGAGGTCAGCCTGAGTGACTACGTTGCCTGGGGTCATGTGCTGGCTTCGCCTGACGGCTCGTTACGCGGTTTTGTCGATGAGGCGCTGGCGGAACGGGGGATGAAACGCAAGGTCGCAAGCGTAGTGCCCGGTTTTCCGACAGCGTTATCCGTGGCGCTGGCGTCCGATCTGATTGCCATGGTACCGGCGCTGTACCTGCTCAATCAGCCGATGTCTGAGCGCGTACACATCTTTGAGCTGCCGTTTAAGACCCGCACCATTACGGTTTCACAGATGTGGCATCCGCGTATGGAGCGGGATCCGGGGCATCACTGGCTCAGGGAAAAGGTCCTTGAGGTGTGCCGCACGGTTTGTTGACGCTCAGAGCCCTTTTCCCGGTACGGTGAGGATGAAGCGCGTCGACACCGCGTCCGATTCGACGCGGACTTTTCCGTGATGCGCGGTGACGATGGATTTCACGATCGCAAGCCCAATCCCGCTGCCTTCCCCCTTACGCTGCCTGGACGGATCGACGCGGTAAAAGCGGTCAAAAAGCTTCGACAGATGCACCTGCGGGATCGGCGTGCCGGGGTTTTCTGTGATCAGCTCAACGTCGTTACCCCGTTTGCTGATGGATACCGTCACCGTTTTCCCTGTTGGGGTATAGCGCAGGGCGTTGGATAACAGGTTATTGATGGCTCTTCTGAACATCTGCGGGTCGCCTTCTATCAGGCAGGGCACGCCGTGAAAGGTGAGCGTGATGTGGCGTTCTTCCGCCCAGGCCTCGAAGAACTCGAAAACTTTTCGCACCTCCGCGCCGAGGTCAAACAGCACCCGGTCAGGGATCAGCTGGTTGTTGTCCGCCTGCGCGAGAAAAAGCATATCGCTGACCATCCGGGTCATCCGGTTGTACTCTTCCAGGCTGGAGTAGAGAACATCTTCCAGCTCCTTTTGCGTCCGGTGCTGACTCAGCGCAATTTCCGTTTGTGTCACCAGGTTGGTGATGGGGGTTCTGATTTCATGCGCGATATCGGCGGAAAAATTGGCCTGCCGGGTAAAGACATCTTCAATTTTCCCCATCATCTGGTTGAACGAAATCACCAGCTGTTCCAGCTCAACGGGCACGCGAGACGGCTCCAGACGCGCGTCCAGATTTTCCGAGGTGATATTTTTAATGGCGTTACTGACGTTACGCAGGGGTAAATGTCCCTGGCGAACCGCGATGCGAATGACGAGCACAATCAGCACGCTAATCACCGCGGCAATCGCGAACAGATTCTTTTTCAGCGCCTCAAGATAGTGAAGATGAAAATTAATAGAGAGCCCGATCAGCATAACGTAGTTCTGCGTTTTGCCCTGCAGCGTCGCCGTTCCTGAAGAGGCGATAATCCGGTAGGTTTCCATCTTCATGTCGGACCCGGCATGCATGGCCATGTCCGGGTCATCGACCGTCCAGAGAAACACATCCTGTGCCTGACGGTGTTGGCTAAAGTTCGCCGTGTTCATCGCCGGGCGTAATGCTGCGCCTTGTGCCGAGCTGAACAGGGTATTGCCCTGCGGATCCAGAAGCAGGACGGCAACGTTGCGGTAGCCGGCAAGCGACTCTTTGAGCTTGCTGATTTTCTTTTGATCGGGATCGGCCGGGGACTGCAGTATGCGGTGCATCGCGCTGCTGATTTGTTGCAGGTCGCTGACGTCCTGCTCGGCGAAATGCTTTTCGACGGAATGCAGCATAAACCAGGTAAAGGCGAAGAAGGCCAGTAGCGTGGAGAGGCTGATAAAAAAGGTCAGCCGCAGGGCGAGAGAAAAAGGGCGCCTGGGAAGCTTAACGGGCATCCGGCACCTCCAGCATATAGCCCACGCCGCGCACCGTCTGAATCAGTTTGGGTTCAAAATCGCTATCGATTTTTGCGCGCAGCCGCTTAACCGCGACATCGATTGCGTTTGTGTCGCTGTCAAAGTTCATGTCCCACACCTGGGAGGCAATCAGGGAGCGGGGAAGCACCTCGCCCTGATGACGCAGGAAAAACTCCAGCAGGCTGAACTCTTTGCTGGTGAGCTGAATGCGACTCCCGGCCCGGCTCACTTTTCTCGACACGAGGTCAACCGTCAGGTCTGCCGCCTGAAGCTGGCTTTCTGCAATCACCGTATTCCCGCGCCTTAGCAGCGTTCTGACCCGGGCGAGCAGCTCCGCAAAGGCGAAAGGCTTAATCAGGTAATCATCAGCGCCCAGCTCAAGTCCTTTTACCCGGTGTTCTATCGTCCCGAGGGCGGTCAGCAGCAGTATGGGCATCCCTTTGCCGGCAGCACGGAGCATGCGGACGATATCCCAGCCGTTTACATCGGGCAGCATGATATCCAGAATCAGCAGGTCATATTCCGCCGTCATGGCGAGGTGGTACCCGGTCAGGCCATTATCCGTGTGGTCCACGATAAACCCCGCTTCCGTCAGCCCTTTGCTGAGGTATTCCCCGGTTTTCATTTCGTCTTCAACGATCAGTATTTTCATCTTGCTCCCCAGACTGGCTGCTGAAGACATTCTAGTGAGCCCGGGATCGTTCACAATGACTTATGCCAAAAATGACAGCATTGTCATTATCCTGTCACCGGTCAAACAGGATGCGTTCAGTAGAGTAACCCTAAAAATACTCTGGACTTCATGAACCTTTATGTTCCTGTTAAAACGACTCAGCATCAGTGTGGTATTTATCCTGGCAGGCTGCGTTTCGCTGGCCCCTGAATACCAGCGCCCGGCGTCACCGGTACCCCAGCAGTTTTCGCTCTCGCGTAACAGCCTGACGACCGTGGCGGCCGGGTATCAGGACACCGGCTGGCGCCACTTCTTCGTCGACCCGCAGATATCAGGATTGATTGAAGAAGCCCTGAAGAACAACCGCGATGTAAAAATGGCCGCCCTGAAGGTTGAAGAGGCCCGGGCGCAGTTCAGCGTGACCGATGCGGATCGTTATCCTCAGCTAAACGCCTCCTCGGGAATCACCTACAGCGGTGGGCTGAAAAGTGACAACCCCACCACACAGCAGTACGACGCCGGTCTGGCGCTTAGCTACGAACTCGACTTTTTCGGCAAGCTGAAGAACCTGAGTGATGCCGACCGACAAAACTTTTTCGCCAGCGAAGAGGCCCGCCGCGCGGTGCATATTCTGCTTGTCTCGAACGTGTCGCAGAGCTATTTCAACCAGCAGCTGGCCTATAAACAGCTGCGCGTTGCCCGGGAAACGCTGAACAACTACCAGCAATCGTATGCTTTCGTTGAGCAACAGCTGGTTACGGGCAGCACCAACGTGCTGGCGCTGGAGCAGGCCCGGGGACAGATTGAAAGTACTCAGGCAGATATTGCCAAAAGAGAGGGGGAGCTGGCGCAGGCCAACAATGCCCTGCAGCTGCTTCTCGGCACGTATCGCACGCCGCCGGGCGACAGCGGGATGAACGCCCGCGACATTGCGCCGGTAAAGCTGCCACCCCATCTTTCATCGGCAATCCTGCTGCAGCGTCCGGATATTATGGAGGCGGAGTATCAGCTTAAAGCGGCCGATGCGAATATCGGCGCGGCGCGCGCCGCCTTTTTCCCGTCCATATCCCTGACCAGCGGCCTTTCAACAGGCAGCACGGAATTATCCAGTCTCTTTTCCGCCGGGAGTGGCATGTGGAACGTTATTCCTAAAATAGACATTCCCATTTTTAATGCCGGCAGAAATAAAGCCAACCTGAAGCTCGCCGAAATTCGCCAGCAGCAGTCGGTTGTGAATTACGAGCAAAAAATTCAGTCCGCCTTTAAACAGGTCGCCGACGCGCTTGCGCTGCGGGACAGCCTCAACCAGCAGCTTGCTGCGCAGCAGCGGTATCTTGATTCGCTAAACATCACCCTGCAGCGTGCCAGAGGGTTATATACCAGCGGCGCGGTGAGCTATATCGAAGTATTAGACGCGGAACGCTCGCTGTTTTCCACGCAGCAAACCATTCTCGACCTTATTTATGCCCGACAGGTTAATGAAATTAATCTCTTCACCGCGCTGGGCGGCGGCTGGGTCGAATAAACTCATTTAATTAAAAAGGAAATTAAACATGCGCAATTCACTTAACGCCGTTGTATTTGGTGCAATCATTATGTTTTCTGCCGGCCTTCAGGCTGAGGTTCATCAGCACGCGGAGATGAGCGCTGCCAGCGATGGTGCCTCTGAGCAGGTCATCACCGGGACCGGTATCGTGAAGGACATTGATCTGACAAACAAAAAAGTGACGATTTCTCATGAAGCCATCCCGGAAATTGGCTGGCCCGCGATGACCATGCGTTTTACTTTTATGCAGGCCGACGCGAGTATTACTGCCTTAAAAGTCGGCAGCCACGTGAATTTCTCGTTTGTTCAGCAGGGCAATCTCTCTGTACTCAAGAGCATTAAATAGCGAGAAACGGCATGGCTTCTTTAAAAATAAAATATGCCGCCACGATTATCACCAGCCTTATTGCAGGAGGGCTGATAGCCGTGACGGCATGGCAGACAATGCACTCATCGGCAACGCCAGAAAATAGCACATCTGAAAGAAAGGTGCTTTTCTGGTATGACCCGATGAAGCCCGACGTTAAATTCGATAAGCCCGGTAAATCGCCGTTTATGGATATGGATTTGGTGCCGAAGTATGCCGATGAGAATGATAAAAGCAGTGCCGGGATCCGTATTGATCCGACCCAGGTCCAGAACCTGGGATTAAAAACGCAAAAGGTCACGCGCGGAACGCTGAATTATGTCCAGACGATCCCGGCGAACGTCAGCTATAACGACTATCAGTTTGTTATTGTGCAGGCGCGCGCGGAAGGGTTCGTTGAGAAAGTGTATCCGCTGACCCTCGGCGATAAGGTGAAAAAGGGCACGCCGCTGATTGATCTTACAATCCCGGACTGGGTCGAGGCCCAGAGTGAGTTTCTGCTCCTCTCCGGCACCGGCGGTACGCCCACGCAGATAAAAGGGGTACTGGAACGGCTCAGGCTGGCCGGTATGCCGGATGAGGATATTCAGCGACTGCGTGCGACCCGCACTATCCAGACCCGGTTTACCATCAAGGCGCCGATCGACGGGGTTATTACCGCCTTTGACCTGCGCACCGGCATGAATATTTCGAAAGATAAGGTGGTGGCGCAGATTCAGGGGATGGATCCGGTCTGGATCAGCGCGGCGGTTCCTGAATCCATTGCTTATCTGCTGAAAGACACCTCGCAGTTTGCCGTTTCGGTACCGGCCTGGCCGGATACCGCCTTCCCGGTTGAAAAATGGAATCTTCTGCCGAGCGTGGACCAAACCACCCGTACGCTGCAGGTGCGCCTGCAGGTCTCAAACAAAGATGAACTGCTGAAGCCGGGCATGAATGCGTACCTGACGCTGAAGACCCACAGTCAGGAGATGCTGCTGATCCCGTCTCAGGCCGTTATTGATACCGGCAAAGAACAGCGCGTCATTACCGTTGATGCAGAGGGGCACTTTGTGCCGAAACCGATCCACGTTCTGCATGAATCTCAGCAACAGTCCGCTATCGGTTCTGGCCTTAAAGAAGGGGAGTCAGTGGTGGTCAGCGGTCTGTTCCTGATTGACTCGGAGGCCAATATTACCGGCGCGCTGGAGCGTATGCGTCACGCTGAATCCGCTGCCGACACGCATTCAGGCCATTAAGGAGACGATGATGATTGAATGGATTATCCGGCGGTCTGTCGCCAACCGTTTCCTGGTCATGATGGGCGCGCTGTTTCTCAGCGTCTGGGGAACATGGACTATCATCAACACGCCTGTCGATGCCTTGCCCGATCTGTCTGATGTGCAGGTGATTATCAAAACGAGCTACCCCGGCCAGGCCCCGCAGATTGTGGAAAACCAGGTGACCTATCCGCTCACCACCACCATGCTGTCGGTTCCCGGCGCAAAGACCGTACGCGGCTTTTCTCAGTTTGGTGATTCGTATGTGTATGTCATTTTTGAAGACGGGACCGATCTGTACTGGGCCCGTTCTCGCGTGCTGGAGTACCTGAACCAGGTTCAGGGCAAACTGCCCGCTGGCGTGAGCTCTGAAATCGGCCCGGATGCCACGGGCGTGGGCTGGATCTTTGAATATGCGCTGGTGGATCTCAGTGGAAAGCACGATCTCGCCGAGTTGCGCTCACTGCAGGACTGGTTCCTGAAGTTTGAACTGAAAACTATCCCGAACGTTGCTGAGGTGGCATCGGTGGGCGGCGTGGTGAAGCAGTATCAGATCCAGGTCAACCCGCTTAAACTTGCCCAGTACGGCATCAGCCTGCCCGAAGTTAAGCAGGCCCTTGAGTCGTCTAACCAGGAGGCTGGTGGGTCGTCAGTTGAAATGGCGGAAGCGGAGTATATGGTCCGCGCCAGCGGCTATCTGCAGACGATGGAGGATTTCAATAACATCGTCCTGAAAACCGGCGAAAACGGCGTACCGGTTTACCTGCGCGACGTTGCCCGCGTACAAACAGGGCCGGAAATGCGCCGCGGCATTGCCGAGCTTAACGGGCAGGGAGAAGTGGCGGGTGGGGTGGTGATCCTGCGTTCTGGCAAAAACGCGCGTGAGGTCATTTCGGCGGTAAAAGACAAACTGGACACATTGAAGGCCAGCCTGCCGGAAGGCGTTGAGATTGTGACGACTTACGATCGCAGCCAGCTCATCGACCGGGCCATTGATAACCTGAGCGGCAAGCTTCTCGAAGAGTTTATTGTGGTGGCCATCGTCTGCGCACTGTTCCTCTGGCACGTCCGTTCCGCGCTGGTGGCGATTATCTCTCTGCCGCTTGGACTGTGTATCGCCTTTATCGTCATGCGCTTCCAGGGGCTGAATGCCAATATTATGTCCCTGGGCGGCATTGCCATTGCCGTGGGGGCGATGGTGGACGCCGCCATCGTGATGATTGAAAACGCGCATAAACGGCTGGAGGAGTGGGGTCATCAGCATCCCGGTGAAGACATTGACAACGCCACGCGCTGGAAAGTGATCACCAACGCCTCCGTGGAAGTGGGACCCGCGCTGTTTATCAGCCTGCTGATTATCACCCTGTCCTTCATTCCCATTTTTACCCTCGAGGGGCAGGAAGGGCGATTGTTTGGTCCACTGGCCTTCACAAAAACCTACGCCATGGCGGGGGCGGCCGCGCTGGCTATTATCGTCATTCCGATTCTGATGGGGTTCTGGATCCGGGGGAAAATCCCCGCAGAGAACAGTAACCCGCTGAACCGGCTGCTGATTAGCGCCTATCATCCGCTGCTGCTTAAGGTACTCCAGTGGCCAAAAACAACCCTGCTGGTTGCGGCCTTGTCCATCTTCACGGTTATCTGGCCGCTGAGCCAGGTGGGCGGTGAGTTTCTGCCGAAGTTCAACGAAGGTGACCTGCTGTATATGCCGTCGACGTTGCCCGGCGTCTCTCCGGCAGAAGCGGCGGCGCTCCTGCAGACCACGGACAAACTGATCAAAACCGTGCCTGAGGTGGCGTCCGTTTTTGGCAAGACCGGAAAAGCAGAAACGGCAACGGACTCCGCGCCGCTCGAAATGGTGGAAACCACTATCCAGCTCAAACCTGAAGATCAGTGGCGGCCCGGCATGACGATTGACAAAATTGTTGAGGAGCTCGACCGGACCGTTCGTTTGCCCGGTCTGGCTAACCTCTGGGTTCCGCCTATTCGCAACCGCATTGATATGCTCTCGACCGGGATCAAAAGCCCGATTGGTATCAAGGTGTCAGGAACCGTGCTGTCGGATATTGACGCCACGGCGCAGAGCATTGAAGCCGTCGCCAGAACGGTGCCGGGGGTGGTGTCTGCCCTGGCAGAGCGTCTGGAAGGCGGGCGCTACATTGATATCGATATTAACCGGGAAAAAGCCTCCCGCTACGGGATGACGGTGGGCGATGTGCAGCTATTTGTTTCATCGGCCATTGGCGGTGCGACGGTAGGGGAAACGGTGGAAGGCGTTGCCCGGTATCCGATCAATATTCGCTATCCTCAGGACTACCGGAACAGCCCGGGCGCGTTGAGGCAGATGCCGATCCTGACGCCAATGAAACAGCAGATTACGCTGGGTGATGTCGCAGAGATTAACGTCGTTTCAGGCCCAACGATGCTGAAAACGGAAAATGCCCGCCCTGCGAGCTGGATCTATATCGATGCCCGCGGCAGGGATATGGTGTCCGTGGTGAACGACATTAAGACCGCCATCGCGCAGAACGTAAAACTGAGGCCGGGAACCAGCGTCTCCTTCTCCGGACAGTTTGAACTGCTTGAGCATGCCAATAAGAAGCTGAAGCTGATGGTGCCGATGACGGTGATGATCATCTTCATTCTGCTCTATCTGGCGTTCCGGCGCGTGGATGAGGCGTTGCTGATCCTGATGAGTCTGCCGTTCGCCCTGGTCGGCGGGATATGGTTCCTGTACTGGCAGGGCTTCCATATGTCTGTCGCAACCGGCACCGGGTTTATCGCCCTGGCCGGGGTGGCGGCAGAGTTTGGGGTGGTCATGCTGATGTATTTGCGTCATGCCATTGAAGCGCATCCGGCGTTGGCACAGCGTGAGACGTTTACGGAGCAGGGGCTTGATGACGCCCTTTACCATGGCGCCGTGCTGCGCGTGCGGCCAAAGGCGATGACCGTCGCGGTGATCATTGCGGGCCTGCTGCCCATTCTCTGGGGGAGCGGTGCAGGATCAGAGGTCATGAGCCGGATTGCGGCGCCGATGATTGGCGGGATGATTACGGCGCCGCTGTTATCGCTGTTTATTATTCCAGCGGCGTACAAGCTAATCTGGCTGCGCAGGCAGAAAACACCCACGGCGGTTCGTGAAGGTGACAGAGGGGTCAATACCTGATAAATTAGCTATTCAATAAGCTATTCATAAAGCAATTCAAAGCCATGATAAATCGATCCGAAACGCTACGACAACTGCTGAGGCAAGGCCCCGTATCAGTAAGGCAACTTACTGATATTATGGGGATTAGCCAGCCAACCGTTTCGCGATCGATTAAAGCGCTTGGCGATGAGGTTGTTCGTATTGGCTCAGGTCCATCTATTCACTATGTGCTACGTGATGCGCATCGCGGGTTCAGTTCGGCTCCCGTTTACCGCATAACGGAAGAGGGTACGGTAAAACCGCTGGGTAAACTCGTTCCGGTTTATCCTGACGGCTTTGTGATGGAGCAAACGGACAATATATGCCTCCATAGCGATGGATTGCCGTGGTGGTTGTTTGACATGCGACCTCAGGGATACCTTGGCCGGGCGTATGCATCCCGATATTCATCCGAACTGGGCCTGCCGCCGAATCCAGAGAACTGGAGTGACACTGACGTTATCCGGGCTTTGCTGGCTCACGGGCACGATGCGGTGGGGAACCTGTTAATTGGAGAACAGGCGCGGAATCATTTTGTCGAGATGCCGTTGCCTGTTGCCGTGGACCGGGCAACCGCATACCCGTCTCTGGCGCAGGCCGTGAGCGCCGGCGATGTACCGGGCTCCTCTGCAGGCGGCGAGCAGCCAAAATTCTGCACTTACACAGAGCGTGGCCATGTCATTGTGAAGTTTACGGCACCGGACGATAACCCTGTAAGCGAACGCTGGCGAGACCTGCTGCTGGCGGAACATCTGGCGTTAAGGGTGCTTGGCGTCGAAACAGCAGTGTTTGATTTTGGCGGACAGCGCTTCCTTGAGATCCCGCGGTTCGATCGTACGGGACCACTTGGTCGTAAAGGGCTCTTTTCTTTACGTGCGCTTGAGGCGGAGTTTGTTGGCCGGGCAAGAGAAACCTGGCCGGTACTGGTGAACGAGCTGGCAAAGCAGGGCTGTGTTCACCCGGACGCGGTCGCCAGTACGGCAAGGCTTTGGGCGTTTGGCATGCTGATCGGCAATACCGACATGCACCACGGTAATTTGTCGTTTATCAGTTCCCATGGACGACCTTACGATCTTGCGCCAGCCTATGACATGCTGCCCATGGGCTTCGCACCGAAATCAGGAGGCGCACTGGTGAATACGCTGCGTCCGGTTACGCTTATCGACGCGGTCGCAGGAAAAATCTGGCATGAAGCACTGGAGCTGGCTGAGCGTTTTTATGCTCTGGCCAGTGATTGCCGCCGTTTTTCTGCCAGTTTCTCGCCATGTCTTGCGGCATTGCGCAGCCATCTGGACGAGGCGAGGTCAAGGATATCGCGTCTGGGATAATGGGGCGGGATGTTTACGAGGGGCAGGCTTAGTGTTGCATATGTGCATCGCGAGTCTGCCTGATCAGCTTGCGCCAGGCGCGATTATGCAGAGTAAATAGCAGCATCTTATAAAAGGCTGTGGAGAGGATAGCGCTACCACTAAGCAATAACATGACGATACTCACCAGTGCCGCAGTCAGACTGACGCCCGGAAAAGGGCTACCGATCAGCGCGGCCAGCAGATAGGCTGCCGTTAATACCAGGCTTATCACCGCCAGCGCAAGGTGTATACGTACGGCGCGCATGCTGCCTTTGCCAATCATGAACATCGTCACGCCGTTGATGCCAGCGAAAAGCAGGGCGACCAGCACAACCCACACGAATACGCGTTCAGCTGGCTGGCCGAGTGCGGCGAGTACCCCATAGCCCAACCACAGCTGCGGAATGGCGAAACTGACAATCACCCCGAGCGTACTGATCGCTGCCGGAATACCCATGGTATATAGTCCCACAGACTTACCCATCTGTTCGGACAATTGTGTCTTTAACTGCTGCAGCTGTGTCGGGGAGGCATTGCTCATGCTGTCGGCCAGCGCGTTACAGTGTTTCAGGCGAAGGGATAAAATTTTAATCATTTGATTATTCGGCTTTTAAAAGAGTGAAGGATATCCGCTACGGGGCGATAAAGACGACATCGCATCGTCCCGCATGGAAGCGCTATTTCACAACCCCAGCGGCCTGGCCTCCTGTATGAACTCAATCAGAAGGCGAAGCCCGGTCGGCAGTTGCCGGCGGCTTGAATAATAGATATAAAAACCTTCCTCCAGCGGGGACCATTCCGTAAGCACCAGGCGGAGCAGCCCATCCTTCACATAGGGTGCAACAAGAGGCTCCGGAAAATACATCAGGCCGGCTCCGCCTAAGACGGCGACAAGGCCCGTTTCAGCCTGATTGACCGTCACAGAGCCTGGCACAGTGATTTGGTACGTTTCGCCGTCTCGCTCAAGTTCCCAGCGATAAATCCGATCGTCGCCGAGACGATTGCTTATACAGCGATGGTGTAATAAATCATCAGGATGTTCAGGCGTTCCGTAACGTTCCAGGTAGTCTGGGGATGCGGCGATAACCCAGCGAATATCGGCAGATAAACGCCGGGCAACCATGTCTTCCGGGACGGTGCCACCATAGCGGATACCGGCATCGAAGCCCGCATCAGTGACGTCAACCATACGGT